>JACVRW010000004.1 GCA_014534235.1 Thermoleophilaceae bacterium
CCGAAATGCAGGATTTCGTTCACAGAGGGCGTCGGCTATATGAAAGAGTGCTAGCCGTGCCGGCCGTGCGAGAGGGCCCTGTGCCGGAAGGTATGACGTGGAGGTGAGGGCTTTCAAACGATTCATGAGGCTTCGTCTGATACTTGCGGTTGCTGCGGCCTGTGCGCTCCTGTTCGGCGTCTCGTTCGCGGTCGGCAACGCGTTCCGCGACGAGGCGAAGCCTTCAAAGCGACCGCCCGCCCAAGCCGCGTCCCCCATCGAGTCCCTGGCTGCCCCCAGCCCGCGGAGGCTCGCGCTTGGTCACGCCCCCTCACTTCCGCGATTGCGAACGCCGCCCCCCCGGAGGGAGCGCGCGCCTCGGGCCGCGCCGGTTGTGGACACGGCCGCCGAGCCCGTGCCCGAATCGTCGCCCAAGCCGGTCGAAGCGCCCGTGCCCGATTCGCCGCCCACGGCCGCTAAACGGGACTCGACAGCGCCGTCCGCCGCGCCGCCGGCGTCGGCGCCGGTCCAGGATACGCAGCCGGCCCCAAAGCCGCCGCCCGTCCCTTCGTTGCCGCGGCGCGCTGCGTCCGTGCCAACCCCGGACACCGCGCCGATCCCGCCTATGCCCACTCCCGATCCCGCCCGTCCCGGAGCCGGAGGCAGAGGGTCCTACGACCGGGATAGATGACGACCACCTTGCGACACGCCACGCGGGACACGCCCAGCCGAATCGCGGCGTCCGGAGCGCTGATCGGCGGCTTCCGCGTCGAGCGTGTGGTGGCAACGCGCTCGGATCTCTACACGGTCATCGAGGCCAGCGCGTCCGACGGCAAACGGGCGACGCTCACGCTGCTCGCGCCCGGTATCGCCGCGGACCGGGAGCTGCGGCGTCGCGTGCTCAGTCTCGCGCGCCTACGCGCCGCGATCGATCACCCAAACCTGCTGCCGTTTCACGGCGCGCGCGAGGACCGAGGTCGCCTCTACCTGGTGAGCGCGGTAGCCGGACCGCTTACGCTCGCCGACCGGCTCGCCGGCGGTCCCCTCGAGGGCCGCGAGGCAATCGCACTGCTCGGACAGGTGGCCGGCGCCCTCGAGACGGCGGCCCAACACGGCCTGCTCCACGGTGACCTGGGGCCACGGGCCATCTCCCTCGCCAGCGACCGCGACGGTTATCCGCTCTTGGGCGACTTCGGCATCGCCATGCCGCCCGCGAGCGGCTGCGAGCTCCACGCCGCCGCCGAGGCCGCCGACTACCGCTCCCCCGAGCAGGTCCGAGGTGAGCCGCTCCGACCAGAGAGCAACGTGTACTCCCTGGCCTGCATCCTGTTCGAGTGCCTCACGGGGGTGGCGCCCTATCCGTATGAGCGGCCGCTACTGACGCTGCATGCGCACGTGGTCGCGCCGCCACCTTCCCTGTCGCAGCGCAATCCCGACCTCCCGACCACGCTCGACGCCGTCGTGGCCAGAGCGATGGCGAAGGACCCGCGCGAGCGCTACGGCTCGCCGGCCGAGCTGATCCGGGCCGCGGCGCAGGCGCTCGACACAGAGGCAGACATCCTCGTCATGGCGCCGCCCAGGCAGGAGCGGCGGCTCTCACCGACTGCGCCAGCCCGCTGGCGGCTCAGCCGGGCGCGCCTCGCCACCGTCGGGATCGGTCTTGCTCTGTTCGCCAGCGCGGTGAGCGGCTTTGCGACCGGGAGCGTCGACTGGTCGCGCGAGGCGAGCCCGTCGACCGCCGTGCGGTCGCCCGCGCCGCCGACCGCACATCGGCTGCAGCAGGCCGCCTACCTCGAGGACGTGACCCGCGTGGTCGACCGGCTGCGCGCGCGCCGAAGGGCGGCTCGAGAGCAGGTGCGCGCCGCGCGCCGCGCCGCCGGCCAGGCTGCCGGGGCGCGGGCCCTCGCCGCTGCGTACCGAGAGGCCCGCAAGGCGCTCCCCCCGCCGCCAGCGGGCTCGAGCCAGGCGCCCCTCGACGGAAGCCTGCTCCAGGCGGAGCGGGCATACCGTAACCTGGCGGCGGCCGCACGGGGAGGCGACAAGCGTGCCTGGCGGGCCGCGCGCCGCGAGGCGCTACGCCGCGAGCGGGGCCTCAACCGCAGCCTGCAAACGGTCCGCCACAAGTAGCGGGCTTACCGCGCACCGCGCCGTCGCTCCAGCCAGTGAGCGGTGACCTCCAGCAGCCGCTCCGCGTCCGCGATCGCCTCTCGTGCCTCGTGCGCGCGAGCGTGCGCCAGCGCGTGGTCCACATCGTTGCGGTCCTCGAGCAGCTTGCGCAGGATGCGTCCGACCTTGTGGTCGAGACCGCCCTCGCGCACGACCCGACGACCGAAGGCGGACACCACGGCGGTACGCGTGGCCGGCGTCTCACCGAGCTCCTGGAGCGCCGCGGTCGCGGCCTGGAAGCCGGCCATGAACGCGTGCGACACGGCCTGCGAGGGAAAGCCCGCCTCGACGAGCGCGTGGGCCGCGCGCACCTCCTCACGGGCACGCTGCAGCGCCCGCGCTGCCGTCACCCGATCGGCACCCCCTCGGAGAGCGCGCGTGACACAACGGGCGTGACAGGGCGGTCGAGCTCCGCCTGCGTGACCGGCACCGCGGTGACGACGATGTCGTTTCGGATCGAGTGTCGCCACATCACCTTGTCCATGCGCCGCCTCTCCTCCCAGCGGTCTGGGACGCTCTCGAGCACCACGACCAGCTCGAGCGCGGCCTCCGGGTGTGCGTCGCCATGCGCCCACGGTCCTACCAGCAGCACGCCCCTGAGCCGCCCGCGGTAGACGCGTTTGAGGTCGTGTGCGACGCGATGGGCCACGCCCTCGGCGTCGAGCAGGCCCGGCACGTCCGGCAGTTTTGGCTCGGGACGTCTGGCGATGGCGTCCACGGCCGCCTCGGGGTCGACCAGCTCGCGCTCGAGCAGCCACTCGATCGCCCTGCGCTCACCTCGGGCGTCGTGGTATTCGAACCAGGCCCGGCGCAGCTCGGGATAGTCGAGCAGGGCGTCCTTGAAGCGCCGAAATGCACCGCGCCCGGCGATGGCTCGTTCCAGGAGGTCGCGCGTGCGCGGCTCGCGCACGCACGAGACGAAGTCCTCCATGTCCCCGTAGCCGATCGCCGGCGGAAGCGGCTCGACGAGAATTAGCCGGCGGCCGTCGCTGTCGACGTACCCGGCGGTGTCGGGGTCGCCCGTGAAGTGCGGTTCCACCGTTCCGGTGGCCGCGTCGAGCCACCAGCTGTGCTCTTCGGAATGATCCTCGAGGGCCAGCGCGAGATCGGCCAGATCCACCTGCTCGGGATCGAGCATCGTCAACTCCCTTCATCCGCTCGACCTGGTCGGATCGTACCCTGCAGCTCGGACGCTCGATGTCCGTCTACTCGGCGGGCTCGACGCCCTCCGGCAGCCGGCCCTCCTCGCGCAGCTTCTCGAGGTGCGCAATGAGCGTCAGCGACGCGGCGGGCCGGAGGTTCGGTGGCGTGTCCGACCAGGCCGCATCGAGCAGTTGGTCGGGATCGCGCAGACCGGCGTCGAGAGCCGCGAGCAGGCGGCGCTCGCGATCGAGCCGATGCGCGATGTAATCGTCCAGCTTCGCCTTCGGGTCCCAGACGTAGGGACCGTGCCCGGGGCAGATCACGTCGAGGTCGAGGGCGCGTAGCCGCCGCAGCGAGTCCAGGTAGGCGGAGAGCGACCCCTCGCCCGGAGCGATGAAGACGCTCCCTGTGCCGAGGACCGTGTCCCCCGTAAAGCACGCGCCGCTCGCTATCAGGCAGACGCTGTCGGGCGAATGCCCAGGCGTGCCGACGACGCGGAAGGGGCCAACCACCTGCCCGTCGCGAGGAAGGAAGACCGGCGCGCCGAGGGTCGCCGCTCCCTCCGCGTGGTCGGGGTGGGAATGCGTGAGCATGACGCCCTCGATCCGGTCGCGCGCCGCCGCGCGCACGGCCTCGAGGTGCTCGGATTGGGCGGGGCCCGGGTCCACGACCCAGTGCCCCACGACGTAGGTGTTGGTCCCGTCCAGCGTCAGCGGGGACGGGTTGGCCGCGCGGACGCGTAAGACGCCGGGAGGGCTGCGGTCGGAGTGCTGCATCGGATGCGGGGGCGTTCGAATGTCTCGAAGTTATCGGCGCAGGTCTCTCGCCCGGCCCCGTCCTCCGGCGGGTGACACACGGTCCGCCGCAGACGCAACCGGCTCCCCACCGGAGCAGCCGCTCGCCGTCCGAATGTTGGGCTAGCCTGCGATTTGGGTACATCACCGTCGGGTTTGTCGTTCCTTCGGATCCCGAGGGGAGAGCACGATCACGTCCAAGCCTCGCACCCTGGCGCCGGGCGCCGCCCGGGCCGGACAATCCGCATCGGTGAAGGGATCGGGTCGGCAGCGTCGCGAGGCGGGTCGCGGTGTCGGTGAGAACCTCACGTTGCGGCTTCCCGGCGGTCCGGACGCGGCGGCTCGTGCGAGGGGTGAGCTCTCCCGCCTGCGCTCGGACCTCGACCCGCCGCTGACCGAGAACCTCCGGCTACTCGTCACGGAGCTGATCTCGAACGCGGTGAAGCACGCCGGCGCGAGGACCATGTCGCTGAAGGTCGTCGTGGCCCGGAAGGCGGTGTTCGCCGAGGTGACGGACGACGGTCCCGGGTTCGACCGGCCCCGGACCGCGGCGCCGCATGCGAACCACTTTGGGCTGTTCCTCGTCGAGCGGCTGGCGGACCGCTGGGGCGTCGTGCGCGACGGCAGGGTCACGAAGGTTTGGTTCGAGCTGCGCCGGGCGTGACGACGACCGCCGCCGGCTGCGTCCTAGGCGTTCCGAGCCCGGGCGGCGGCCGCCGCCGGGGAGCCGTGCCAGGGCGCTCCATGTCCGGGCAGGAGCACTCCCGCCTGCAGCCGCTCGATCGCGGCGAGAGATTCCCGGGCCTGGGCGGTGCTCACATTCATCGGCTTCGGCATCAGTTGCGGCCCCAGGGCGCCGGTGAGGGGGTTCTCCGTGCAGAGGGCGTCCCCGACGAACAGCGCCCGGGCGGCGCCGAAAAGCAGCACGCACTGGCCGTCGGTGTGGCCAGGCGTATGGACGGCGCGCGGCCGGCCGGGCACGTCGAGCTCTTCCCCGTCCTCGAAGGTGTCGGCGTCCTCAACCTTTGGCGGCTTGGTTCCGCCGGCGCGCGCCATGTGCCCCATGAACCTCCAGAAGCGCGGCCGCCAGGCCATCTGAGGCAGCGCCCGGGGCGGCGACGCGTCACCCTTCTTGGGGCCCGGGTGGCGAAGCGTCTCGGCGTCGGCGGAGTGGATCAGCACACGGGCGCCGGCGTCTCGGAGCGCCGCCGCCACCCCGGTGTGGTCGGAGTCGGAGTGGGTCAGCACAACCGCGTCCACGTCTCCCGGGGAGTGGCCGATCGCGCGCAGGTCCGCCTCCAGCGTCTCGGCGAACTTCGGCAGGCCGGCGTCGACCGCCGTGAGCCCGCCGCCCTCCTCGACCAAGTACCAGTTGACGACCTCGCTGCCGAGCCCGTACACGCCGTTCGCGAGCTCGATCGGCCCGTTCACGCCAGGTTCAGCTGCTCCTCACCGGGAGGTGTCTGCCCAAGGAGGGTGCGGAAGCGCTGGGCCGCCGTTGGTGCGTCGTCGCCGCGGTTGTTGTTGAACGCGACGTGGACCTCCCCTGCCTGCTCGGCCAGCGACCCGACCCGCTCAGCGATCTCCTCGAGCTCCTCGTCGGAGTACCGCCACCCGAACCGCTCGGCGACGGACCGGCCCTTCAGATAGCCGTCGGTGTTACGGCCGTGGGCGCGGAGATAGGCGAGCCTATCGTTCGTCACCGCGTCGAGGGGCGGCATGATCGGGATGTGGTCTCCCGGGGGAGCGTCGACGCAGACGAACGTCACCCCGCGGTCCGCGAACCACCCGAGGGTGGCCTCAAGGCGCTTCTCGCGAACCCAGCCTCGGTGGCGCAGCTCGATCGCAAGGCCGTGGGGCCCGAAGATCTCGACCAGGGAGTCCAGCTCCTCGAGCTCGTGGTTGCGGGGCGCGAAGGCGGGCGTGAGCTGGACCAGGTACGCCCCGAGCTTGCCGGCCTCGGCCAGGGGAGCCGTCTCCTCGACGAGGCGCTTCGCCAGCGCCGATTCGAGCTCCGCGGTGAGGCGGATGCGGCCGCGCTCCGTCGTCTTTACGCCGTCCCGTAGGTCCTCCGGGAGCGAGTCGAGCGACGCGGCATGCCGGGAGAGCGTGCGGTGGACCTTGACGTCGAAGACGAAGTCGTCCGGCGTGTCGTCAACCCACTTGTGCACGGTCGAGCGGTCCGGCACCGCGTAGAAGCTCGCGTTGAGCTCGACGGTCTCGAAGCGCTCCGCGTACCAGGGCAGGCGCTCCCTTGCCGCGAGCTTGGGCGGATACCACTCCTTTACGAAGCCGGGATCCGCCCAGCTCGAGGTTCCAACGAGGAGGCGTCCGCTCATGTCACTCAGAGTATGGTGCGCGCGTGGGCCAGCCCGAACTCGCCTGGAAGCTCGACCGGATCTCGCCGCGGGCATACCAGCACCCCGCCGACCGCGCCGCCACCGCCGCGCTTGCGCAGGTTCCCTACCTCGACGAGGTCGTGCGCAAGCTTTTCGCGCTTGGCTACGAGCGGGCGCTGCGGGCGGCCACGCTCGGATCCGCCGTTCGGCTCGGTCAGGAGCAGCTGCCCGGGATCTGGGTCCTCCACCGGCAGGTGTTCAACACTCTCGACATCGAGAAGGTCCCCGACCTCTACCTCACTCATTTCCCGTTCGCGAACGCCTTCACGGTCGGGACGGACAAGCCGATCGTGGTGCTCAACTCCGAGATCATTCGCATCCTCGATGACGAGGGTCGCCGGGTAGTGGTGGCGCACGAAGCTGCGCACATCCAGTCGGACCACGTGCTCTACCGAACGGCGCTGCTGATCCTGGTGAGGCTCGGCCAGAGCGTGCGGCTGCCGCTCCTGGCCGGCCTACCGCTGCTCGCCATCCAGCTGGCGCTCTTGGAGTGGGTGCGCGCCGCCGAACTCTCCTGCGACCGCGCGGCGGCGCTCGTCACCCGCGACCCGCAGGCGGTGTGCCGGGCCCTGATGGTGATAGCCGCGGGCGAGGCGGCCGAGGACCTGAACCTCGACGCCTTCATCGCGCAGGGCATGGATTACTCGGAGCGCGGCACCGGGCTCGAGCGGCTGACCAGGCTGCTCCAGCAGCTGCAGATCACCCATCCAATGCCGGTGCGTCGGGTGCGCCTGTTGCTCGACTGGGTCCGCGAGGGCGGGTACGACCGCATGGTCCGCGGCGACTACCTGCGCCGGGGCGAAGAGCCCACGCCGCGGGAGGAGGCGGACGCCGCCGGCGTGTTCTACGCCGATCGGATCGGCGGGGCCATTCAGGCGGCCGGCTCCTCGGTCGCGGAGGTGGGCCAGCAGCTCGGCGACTGGCTGCGGCGGACGCGCGGGGCGGACAAGGACTCCGATTAGGCTCGGCGGCCGCGGCGGCGCGCGAGCATGCCCGGGTGACGACGCAGGGCTAAGCGGAGCACGGCATCCACGTTACCGGCCCCTCCGGCCGAAGCTGTGCGCCGCCGGCGCCACGGCGCGGAGGTCGGCCTGCTCGCCAGCGGGCACGCCCTCCCCGGCCTGGCTGCTCCACGTACGGCGCGGCTCGATGTGCTTCACCTTCGCCCTCGGCAGGTCGGGGCGCTCGAGCGGTTCGATCCGGTCGACCACCACGTTGATGGTGCCCTCGCGGTGCTCGAGCCGGCCGGTCGCGAGCACGAGCGGCTCCGCCCGCACCGCGAGGCGGAAGCGCTCGTGGATCGGCGGCGGGACGATCAGGTTGACGGTTCCGTGCTCGTCCTCGAGCAACATGAACGTCACCCCATTGGCGGTGGCCGGACGCTGCCGGGCCACCACCAGACCCGCCACCCGCACCCGGCGGCCGTGCGGATGGCGTTCGAGGTCCTCGCTCGTGCGGAGGTCCGGCGGCAGGGTGGGCCGCATCAGCTCCAGCGGATGCTCGCGCAGCGTGACGCCCGTGGAGCCATAGTCGGCCAGCATCCGCTCCCAAGCCGTGAGCGCCCGCAGCTCCGGACCCGCATGGGGCTCAAGCGGCAGAGCGAGCTGGGTTCCCTCTGGCACCGCCGTGCCGGGCACCGCCACGCCCAACAGCCAGAGCGCCCGCCGGCGCCGTGCCTCCTCGGGTCCGCCGACGAGCCCATCGCACGCCCCCGCCCAAGCCAGTCGCCCAAGCGTCTCCGCCGAGGCGCCGGAGCGACCGGCGAGATCACCCAACGAGCGCCAGGGACCGCCCCCCTCCCGCTCTGCAACGAGCGCCCGCACCTCCGCCTCGCGCACCCCGTTGACGTAGCCAAGCCCCAGCCGCACTCCGCCGTTCTCGGTCAGGCACTGAGCGGCGCTGCGTACCACGCACGGCGGCAGGACCTCGACCCCCCGTCTTTGGGCCTCGTGCACCAGCGTGTCCGGAGGGTAGAAGCCCATTGGCTGCTCGTTCAGAAGCGAGCACAGGAACTCCGCGGAGTAGTGAACGCGCAGCCAGGTCGACTGGTAGGCCAAGAGGCCAAAGGCTGCCGAGTGAGCCTTCGGAAACCCAAAGCCGGAGAAGCCGACGATCTGCGTCCACATGCGCTCGGCCGTCGCACGCTCCGCGCCGCGCTCGACCGCGCCGGCGATGAACTTCTGCTCGTAGGCACGGATCGCCGCCTCGGAGCGCTTGCGACTCATGGCGCGCCGCAGCCCCTCCGCCTCACCCGCACTGAAGCCGGCGAACGCCATAGCGACCTCGAGCACCTGGTCCTGGAAGACGATCGTGCCGAGCGTGTCGCGCAGCACGGGCTCGAGCGAGGGGTGCTCGTATGGGACCTCGAAGGTCGGATCCTCCCGCAGCGCCGTTCGCCGCTCGATGTAAGGGTGAACCGCGCCACCGATGATCGGTCCCGGCCGCACGAGCGCTACCTGCACGGTGAGGTCGTCGAGGGTCTCGGGCCGGGTCCGCTTCAGCATCTGCATCTGCGCGCGCGACTCGATCTGGAACACGCCCATCGTCTCCGCCCCCTGGATGTGCTCGTAAACCTCCTTGTCGTCGTATGGGATGCGGGAGAGATCGACCCGCTCACGGCGGACGCGCGCGATCTCGTCCACGCAGCGCTCGACGGCGGAGAGCATTCCCAAGCCGAGCAGGTCGATCTTGAGGAAGCCGGCGTCGCCGCATGAGTCCTTATCCCACTGGACCATCTGACGCCCCTCCATGGACGCGGGCTGCACCGGGCAGAGGTCGATGAGGGGCTGTGTCGAGATCACCATGCCGCCTGGGTGCTGCGACTGGTGGCGGGGGAGCCCCCACGCGTCGCGGGCGAGCTTGACCAGCGCATCCCAGCGAGGGGAGCGGGGGCGGCGGCCGTTGGCCGCGGGGACGTCGCCCTCGATGTCGTTGCGCTCCTTCCACGGATCCACCGCGCGCGCCAGGCGCTCGATCTCCCCGGGCGGCAGGCCGAGCGCCTTGGCGAAGTCGCGCACCGCGGAGCGCACCTGGAACGTTACGAACGCCGCCACCAGCGCGCAGCGCTCGCGCCCGTAGCGGTCGTGCACGCGCGGGATCAGGACGTCGCGGATGTCGCGCGGGAAGTCGAGGTCGATGTCCGGCAGCGCGTTCAGCTCCTCGTTCAGGAAGCGGCCGAGAAGGAGCTCGTTCTCGATCGGGTCGATGTGCGAGAGGCCGGTTAGGTAGCAGACGATCGAGGACACGCTCGACCCGCGACCCCGACCGGGCGGCAAGAGCCGCCGGGCGGAGTCCGGCCCGCGCACCTCCGCCGCGACGTCGCGGGCCAGCTCGAGCATGTCCCGGTGGAGGAGAAAGAAGCCGGACAGGCCCAGGTGGCGGATCACCCGCAGCTCCTCCTCGAGCCGTGACGCCGGTTCAGGTCGTTCCCCGTAGCGCTCGCGTAACCGTTCCCAGCAGACCTCGGCTAGGCGACGATCGGCGTCCGGAGCCTCGGAGCCCGGGTAGCGGTAGCCGAGGTCCTCGGTGAGGTCGAAGCGAAGGCGCTCGGCCAGTCGGCCACTCTCCTCCACAGCGTCGGGATGCTCCCGAAAGCGCTCCGCCATCCGCTCCGGAGGAGCAAGGACGTGCGACGAGTTCCCTCGCCGCCGAGGCTCCGTCTCGTCGAGCGTCGCGCCCAGGCGCACGGCGACCATCGCGTCTTGAAGCGCGATGCGGTCACGCTCGTGTACGTGCACGTTGCCGGTGGCCACGCACGGCACCCCCAGACGGTCGGCCAGCTCGCAGAGCAGGCGATTGCGGCGGCGGTCGTGACGCCAGTACGGACGCTGGAGCTCGATTCGGAAGTGGTCGGGACCGAACGCCCGAAGCAGGCGCCGGGCGACCGTCGCCGCGCCGGCATGGTCTCCCGCCTCAACGCGCGAGGCGACGGCGCCATCACGGGCGCAGCCCGAAAGGCAGACCAGTCCCTCGGCGTGGTGCTCGAGGTCCCCGAGCGTGATGGAGGGGTCGCGGTCGAGCGGATCCTGACCGGGCCGCCGACCCTCCTTGATTTGCACGACCGGCTCCGACCAGCCTTCCCGCGCCCAGCGTCGCGTGTGCCAGTGCGCGGCCGTGATCAGCCGGCATAGGTTCGTGTAGCCCTGACGCGTCTCGCACAACAGCGTGAGATGGGTGCCGTCGTCGAGCGTGAGCTCGGCGCCGGTGATCGGGCGTACCCCAAGCGGCTTCAGGGCCTGCGCCATCTCCATGGCACCGTGCAGACCGTCGTGGTCGGTCAACGCCAGCGCGGAGTGACCCCGCTCGGCGGCGGCGCCGGCCAGCTCGACCGGGTGTGACGCCCCATCGAGGAACGAATAGGCCGAGTGACAGTGGAGCTCTACGTAGGGCACTCGAACGCATGTTCGCAGACGCGTCTGATGGATAGATGGCGCTCCGTCCAAAGCTCGTCGATCCGGCCGGCAAACCCCGGACCTAGCCGGCTGCCTCACCGAGGAGAAGCTCGAGGACGACACGTCGTGCCACTCGCCGTCGATCTGGCCGTGCCGGAGGTGGACCCGACCTCGCGATAGCTGTGGCGCGCGACCAGGCGGCGGCTTGACTCGTTGTCGACGAAGAGCTTGCCGACGACCTTGTACAGGCCGGCCTGCTCCGCCTTGTGGCTGAGAGCCCGCGCCACTGCGCCGCCAATGCCGCCCCCACGCCGGTCGCGCGCACGTAGATGCTGCCCTACCCCACCCCCGCATAACAGGCGAACAACACCACGCTCACCTCCAGCGTCCGCGGTGTCCCGGGCGATGCGCACCGCGAGTGCGGCGTGCGGGGCGACGGCACGAGCGCGTCGAACTCATCATCGGTCGGACGCCGGCCGCTGTCCGGCTCGCCCACCGAAACCACGCCGAGCAGCTCGCCGTGCGGGTCGTGCAGGGGAACGAACAGCGCGTCCCCGGCCTGCTAGGCGTCGCGATCGTCCGCGGGATCGCGGTCCGGAAAGGGATGCACGCCGAGGAGGTACCCGTCGAACTCGTCGCCGGGCACGAAATAGGCGCCCCGGCGCTCGAAGCGCTCCGCGAGCAGCGGCGCCCAGGTTTCCCGCGGGGACGAACGACCCACGTGCGCCTTGACTGACTCCTCCCGGCCCACCGCCGCAGCGGTGAACATGTCATCGAACGTCGGGCGATAGACGTTCGTCACCACCGCCCGGTAGCCGAGGATGTCGGCGATCGTGCGGCACAGGTCCGTCAGCACGGTTTCGAGGTCGTGGGGACTGCGAACGGAGGCGGCCCGCTCCAACATCGCCGCCAGGCGGGTGAGCATGGTCAGCCGGGACGGCTGTCACCAGACGTCTATCGGCCCGAAGCTGTGCGATCTTGAATGTCTACCCACGCTGCGTGAACCAGCCACCTCCTTCCAGATCCCGGAAGACGACCACGTTGCGCCCGTCGGCGAGGACGAGCTCGAAGTAGCGTCGTCGCAGCGGCTTGCCCGTCCACCAGCGGTCCTCGACGACCCACTCCTCGCGGATCGAGTCCACGGATGCCCCGGCGATCGTGCGCGGCGCGCCATCGTCCGCGGCCGTCACGGACGTCGGCTTCGGGTCGCCGAGACGGCGCGATCCAGAGGGGTTCATGGCGCGGGAGCGTCCGGGAAGGGCGCCAGCACGGCGCGGCGCTCCGGGATGCGCGAGTCGGGTTCCAAGTCGAGCACCCGTAGAGCGGCGTCCGCTCCCGCCGCCTGACGGGCCTGCCGAACCGCCTCCCCGAGCCGGGCATGCCGAACCGCCGCGGCATCGTCGAGCAGGCGCCCCTGGTCGTTTGCCGGCGGACCGAACGCCTCTACTTCGAGCGCAAGCGACTCGGCAGGCGCCGGCAACTCCGCCAGCTTGGGCGCGAGCGCAAGGCGGATTCGGGCGGCGTCGGCGCTTGCCCGGCGCAGGGTGACCGCGGTGCGCCAGGTTCCACCCGCGACAAACCGGGTGGAAACCGCGAGCGCCCGCAGCGAGCGGCCACGCCGCTCGCGGCGGGCGAGGAGTCGCGCCACCAGCAGCTCGAGCGCCCGCTCGAGCTGCTGGCCCGAGGCCGCCTCCGGCAGCTCGAGTCGCTCCGTCACCGGTTCCCGCGGGCGCCGCGGATCGAGCGGCGTGTCCCGCCCCTGCGCCAGATCGAGGGCGAGCAGTCCCGGATGGCCGAACCGCTCGCCGACCGCCCGCGACGGAAGAGCAGCCAGCTCGCCGAGCGTCCGGATCCCGAGCTGCTCGAGCACCTCGGGCAGCGGCTGGAGCTCCAGGCGGGTGCGGAGCAGCGAAACGGGCAACGGCGCGAGGAAGTCCCCCACTGTCGACTCGTCGACGAGGACGGTGCCCGGCGGGAGCGAGGCGGCGCCCAGCCGGCCTCCGGAGGGGCCGCCGCCCAGCCGCCCGCCGACACCCAGCCGGCCTCCGGAGGAGCGGCCGCCCAGTCGGCCGCGCCCGCCCAGCCGGCCGCTGTCAGAGCCGGCGCCCACCAGGCCGCCACCGGAGGCGCCGCTTCTCCCTCGCCGCCGCGGGCGGGCCTGGAGCGCGGCGGCGTAGGCCGCGAAGCGGCTGGGCCCAGCCCCGAAACGGGCGCCCGCGCCGAGCGCTCGGCGGGCTCCCGCCAGTACGCCGGGCAGGTCGCCGCCGTGGATTCCCCGCAGCCCCGACGCCTCGAAGTAGGCCGCCCCCGCGCGATCCGACTCGACCGCCGCTCCGATTCCCTCCAAGCGGTCGAGCACCGCGTTCCAGAGCGAGCGCACGCCCTCAGGATCGGGCGGTACGAGCCGCAGCACCGGGCAGCGCGACACCGCCTCGCCCAGTCGCATCCCCGGCACGACGCCGAACGCCGCCGCCGGTGCCGAAACCTCCCCCACCCTCTGCTCGCGTCCCGCTTCTGGAGCGAGCGCGGCGGGCTCGGACAGGAGCGCAGTGCGGTCCCCCAGCGCGGCCAGGAGCTCGAACCGGGGGTAGAGGACGCACACGACCATGAGGGAACGTATGTTCGCACGAAGCGCGGATGGATGTCGAGGCGCCGCGCTCGAGGGACGCGCCGGCGGGAACGAAGCAACCGTCCCAACTAGCTTTGCAGTACAGCAGCACGATGGGATGCTTGGGATCCACGACCGGCGGCGTGAGCCGATGGCCGGCTACAGCAGTCCTGCGGCCAGGCTCGCCGCCCCGGTGCACACCACCAGCGCGAGCACTACGGTGAAGAACCGCTCGCGGTTGAGCCGCCGGAACGCCACGGAGCCGAGCGCGTATCCCGCGACCACCAGGCCCAGCAAGGGCAGCACGACATCCGCGTCCACGGCACCGCTGCCCTCCGCCGCGAACAGCACCGCCCCTCCGATCAGGTTGAGGGCCAGGAAGCTCGCTGCGAGCGAGGCCCGGAACTCCTCCGGGCGGACTCGATGGGCCTCGAGCCAGAGCACGATCGGCGGTCCGCTGATGCTGATCGACGTCGTCAGCGCGCCGCTCGCGAAGCCGGCCGCCCAACCGACGGTCGGCGGAGGCGTCTTCCGCGCCTCGGACGCCCGGGCCGAGCGTTGGTGCAACTGCCAGCCCGCGGCCAGGATCACCGCGACGCCGACCGTCACCTGCAGCGCCTCCTTCGACAGCAGCGCCAGCGCCGCCACACCCGCGGCGAGGCCGGGAAGCGCCGCGATCAGCATTGGCGCGAGCGCTCGCCAGGCAACGTGCTCCGGGCGACCCCGCTCGAACAGCACGAGCAAGTTGAGCGCGACCGACAGCAACAGCAGCGACGTGACCGCCTGCACCGGGTCCAGCACCGCGAAGAGGGCGGGGCTCAGGACGAGCGCGAAGCCGAAGCCGGTGGCGGACTGGATCGAGGCGCCGACGAGCGCGGCGGCCGCGGCCAGGAGCATCAGCGGCCGCGGCGGCCGGGTGGGCCGAGCGTGCGAGCGGGCCGCGCGCGGCGGCCGCGGCGGACAAGGACGCCGGCCGACCCGCCGCGCTCGCGCCACACGAATGCGCGGGGCGCTCCACCGCGGCGCCTAAACCTGGCCAGCCCGCCGGCCGCCACGCCGCGGCGGCGGGGTCTCAAGAGACGGTCACGAGTTCCTTTGGGCAGCTGGTCAATACCTCCGGCTCGCCGTCGGTGACCACCACCAGGTCCTCTATGCGCACGCCCACCGCGCCCGGCAGGTATACGCCGGGCTCGACCGTCACGACGTTGCCCGCGCGCAGCTCGCCCTCGGCGGTCTTCCCGAGCCGCGGTGCCTCATGCACCTCCAGCCCAACTCCATGGCCGAGGCCGTGCCCGAAGTGCTCGCCGTGCCCCGCCGCCTCGATGATGTCGCGCGCCACGGCGTCGACGTTCGGGCACGATGCCCCGCCGCGCACCGACGCGAGCGCCTCCTCCTGCGCCCGCCGCACCAGTTCGTAGGCCTCGAGCGCCACGTCGTCGAGCTGCCCCGTGGCGAAGGTGCGAGTGCAGTCTGAGCAGTAGCCGTCGACTTGGGCGCCGAGGTCGACCACGACCAGCGTGTTGGCTGGGATCTCGGCGTCGCGCGGGGTCGCGTGCGGTAGTGCGCCATGCTCGCCGCCGGCCACGATCGCCGGAAACGAGGGACCGGCGCGGCGGTCCTCGAGCGCGCGCATCAGCGACAGCGCCACCTCCCGCTCCGTACGCCCAACGAGGCCTCGCGCGCGCAGCTGCCCGTACGCCTCATCCGCGATCGCCGCCGCGGCCCGGATAGCCCCGAGCTCCAGCTCGTCCTTGACCTCGCGCAGGCCCTCGATCAGGCCGCCGGCCGGCACGAGCTCCACCCCCTCGGCGACCTTCTCGCCGAGCTTGCGGTGGGCCTCCACGGTCACGTGGTTGTCCTCGAACCCGGCCCGTCCGTGAAGCCGCTTCGCGAGGTCGCCGAGCATGTCCCGCCCTGCCTCCACTCGCTCATACCCACGAACCTGACCGCCCGCCTGCTCGACGTAGCGGAAATCGGTGAGGAACAGGCGCTCCTCGCGGGAGAGGACGCACGCCCCGTTCGTGCCGGTGAAGCCGGTGAGGTAGCGCACGTTGACGAGGTTCGTGACGAGCAGGCAATCGAGCTCGCGGTCGTCCAGCAGCCGCACCAGCCGGTCAGTCCGGGCCTCGACGGCGCTCTCGGCGGAAACGCTCATCGCTGCATCGCCTCCTTCAGCATCTCGAGCGCGTCACGGTAGCCGGCCACGCCCTTGCCCTGAACGCACCCCACGCAGAGGTCGCGGATCACCGAGACGAGTCGCCATTCCTCCCGCTCCCCCACAGCGGACAGGTGCACCTCGACGGCGGGGAGCTGCGCCACCTCGAGGGCGTCGCGGATCGCCCAGGAGTAGTGCGTCCAGGCGCCGGGGTTCAGCACCAGCCCATCGGCGCTGCGCGCGGCACGGTGGAGGTTCTCACAGAACTCGCCCTCGTGGTTGGTCTGTGAGAAGAGCACCTCGAGCCCCAGCTCTCGCGCGAAGCGCTTAACGCGAGCCTCGAGCTCCGTCAGCGTGAGGCCGCCGTAGTGGTCGGGGTCGCGCCGGTCGAGCACGTCGAAGTTCACCCCGTGCATCACCTCCACCCGGTTTCTCATCCGTCGTGCAGCTCCTCGACCGCGGCCCGGAGCTGGGCGGGCGCGACGCCGTGTCCACCGGTGACCTCGCCGGGCGCCTCGAGAAGCACGAACTGCACCCGCCCGCCGGTGCGCTTCTTGTCGCGCTCGATCAGCGCCAGCACGTCGTCCACCGAAGCGCCTGAGAACCGGACCGGCAGGCCGCGCCCGGCGAGCAGTTCGCGGACCTCGGAGCGCAGCGCGTCCCGGCCGGACAGGCGCAGGGCGGCCAGGAGGCCGATCCCAACCGCCTCTCCGTGCCGGTAGCGCGCGTAGGAGGTGGCCGCCTCGATCGCGTGCCCCACGGTGTGGCCGAGGTTGAGCACCTGGCGGCGGCCCGCGTCGCGCTCGTCGGCCGCCACCACCGCGAGCTTGGTGCGTATGCAGGCCATGATCGTCTCGGCGTCGACCTCGCCGCCCTGGCGCACCCGGGCCCAGAGTTGCCCGCCGGCTATGAGCGCCGTCTTCATCACCTCGGCGTAGCCGGCGGCCAGCTCCTCGGGCGGAAGCGTGTCGAGCGCCGCCGGGTCGCAGAGGACCGCGGCGGGCTGGTGATAGGCCCCCACGTAGTTCTTGCCCTCGGGCAGGTCCACGCCGGTCTTCCCGCCGTACGCCGAGTCGACCTGTGCCACGAGCGTGGTGGGCACCTGCACGTGGCGCATCCCCCGCTGGTAGACCGCGGCGCAGAAGCCCGCCAGGTCGCCGACCACGCCGCCGCCGACGGCCACAACGAGATCGCCACGCTCCGCGCGCGCCTGCGCCAGCGCACGCAGGACGAGCTCCGCCCCGAGGATCGTCTTGTGCTCCTCACCGGGCATGACGACGATCCGCTCATCGCCCCGCACGGGCTGCGCGCGGGCGACGTTCGCGTCCGTTACGACCAGCCGCCGCCCGTCGCGCGGGTAGAAGAAGCCGGACGCGATCAGGCCGCGGCCGAGGTACACGGGGTACTCTCCGGAGGCCGCCGAGGCCCAGACGAGCCGAGTCCCGGCCGGCGTGCCGCGCACCGCCAGCAGCGCGGGCAGGGCGCGCCGCAGAGCGTCGCGATCCGCGGGCGGGAGCACCGCGTGCGCCACCGCCTCGTAGAGCGGGGCACGATCGCGCTGGAGCTGCTCGAAGCGGGCGGGCTCGCGGGCAAGCGGACGGCCCTTGCCGGACGCGCGGCGCCAGGCGTCCTCGGGACGAACCTCGAGATGGACGACGGTGTGCCGGGCGAGCGCCTGCCGCACGCGCTCGGACTGGACCGCCCCGCCCCCGAGCGCGATCACCGCGGGACGGGCGTTCGAGCGCCCCTGCCCGCACCGGTCGAGCAGCTCGAGCACGAGTTCCTCCTCGCGCGCGCGAAAGGCCTGCTCTCCGTGGCGGTCGAAGTAGGACTCGATCGGCTCTCCGAGCCGGCGCTCGAGCTCATGGTCGGAGTCCACGGGTTCGCCGCCCAGCTCGGCGGCAAGCGTGCGGGCGCCCGTGGACTTCCCGGCGCCCATGAACCCGACCAGCACGAGGGCGCCGTCTAGCGGTCTCGCCTCCACCCGATGCGCCCCTCGTACGCGCGAAGTGACGCCCGCACGTCGTCGATGTGGTCGCCGCCCAGCTTCTCCCGGTAGGCGGCGGAGAGCACCAGCGCGACCATCGCCTCGCCGACCACGCCGGCGGCCGGCACCGTACAGGAGTCGGTGCGCTCGCGGAGCGCCTGAGCCGGCTCCTTCGTCTCGATGTCGACGCTGCGAAGCGGCTTCGTGAGCGTCGGCAGCGGTTTCATCGCGGCGCGCACGATGAGGGGGTCGCCGGTCGTCATCCCGCCCTCGAGCCCGCCGGCGCGATTCGTCTCGCGGTGGTACCCGCGCTCCGGCGACCAGAAGATCTCGTCGTGGGCCTGCGAGCCCACCCGCTCGGCGAGCGCAAAGCCGTCCCCGATCGCGACGCCCTTCATCGCCTGTATGGAGATGATCGCCTGTGCCAAGCGGCCGTCGAGGCGCTCTTCCCAGGAGGTGTGCGCACCGATCCCGGGGACGAGTCCGAAGGCGCGCACCTCGAAGATCCCGCCGAGCGACTCGTTCGCCCTGCGCGCATCGTCGATCTCCGCCACCATCGCCTCGCTCGCGGTCGCGTCGATGCACCGTACGGGCGAGTCGTCCACGCCCTCGAAATCCTCCGGGCGAAGACCGTCGCGCTCGGGCGCGACCACGGTCCCGATGCGGGTCACGTGCGAGAGCACCGTTACCCCGAGCTCCCGGAGGAGCGCCTTGGCGAGCGCTCCGGCGGCCACGCGGGCGGCGGTCTCGCGGGCGCTGGCGCGCTCGAGCACATTTCGCACGTCGGTATGGCCGTACTTCTGGACGCCCGCGAGGTCGGCGTGGCCCGGGCGCGGCAGGTGTACCTCCTCCACCGCCGCCGCCACCGGCCAAGGACTCATCCGGTCCTCCCAGTTGGCGTAGTCGCGGTTCTCGATCCTGAGCGCCACCGGGCTTCCAAGGGTGTGCCCGTGCCGGATCCCGGCGGTGATCTCGGCGCGGTCCTTCTCGATCTTCATCCGACCCCCGCGCCCGTGTCCGAGCTGGCGCCGGGCGAGATCGCGGTCTATGTCGTCCGGAGTCAGCTCGAGCCCGGCCGGCATTCCCTCGACCACGGCGGTGAGTCCGGGCCCGTGCGACTCGCCGGCGGTCACGAAGCGGAACTGCATGGCGCCAACACCCTACTTGCGGGGGGTTCCGCATCAGGGGGTGCGGAAGGCGTTCGCGTAGAGCTCGGCGAGCTCCGGGCCGGCGAGCACCCCGACCAGCCCACCGAGTGCGAGGAAGACGCCGAACGGCAGACCCCGCTTGCGCGCGGCCGCACCGTCGCGGAGCATCAGGCAGGCGCCCGCCAGCGTGCCGCTCACGAACGCCACGATGAGGGCCGGCACGACCGCGACGCCGAGATATAGGCCCATCGCTCCGGCGAGCTTCGCGTCGCCCATCCCCATCCCCGCCGGGTATGCGAGCGCGGGCGCGAAGAGCACGGCGAACGCCCCGGCGCCGGCGACCAGGCGCTCGGCCAGCTGGCCCTGCTCCACGAGGAGGATGGCGACGATCCCCCAGGCGGCGAGCGGACAGACGATCCGGTTCGGAAGCAGCCTGCGCTCCAGGTCGATCGCCGCCACGACGACCAGGGCGGCGACGAACGGCAGTTCGAGCAGGACCCTCGCGTCGAGGCCGCGCACTGCCACCACGGACGCCGCGGCGCAGCCCGCGACGAGCCCGACGGCGACGCGGGGCGGCGAAATGCGGCCACCACGCGCGGGCGTCGACCGGCTGTCCCCTACTGTGGCCATCGCTCAGGGAAGCCGGTCGGCGACCTCCCCACGCCCCCCTAGCATCAGCGTTGTGCACCTGCGCCGCGCGCTCCTGCTGTTCGCGATCGTCCTCGGCCTTGCAGCGATTGCGGCGTCGCTGTCGCGTCCCAACGAGGCCGAGCGCGACGCCGCGCCGGTCAGGCCCCCGGCGGCCCGGGAGCCCACGGTGTCACCGGGCACCGCCGGGCAGCCACCCGTGACGCTCCGCTTCCATGCCGACCGGGACCAGACCCGCCGGCTCGAGATCGGCCGCGCCGCCACACTCGAGGTCGCGGTGGACGAGCCCGGTCAAGTCGAGATACCGCTCCTCGGGTTGGCCGCCGCCGCCACCCCACTCACGCCGGCCCGCTTCGACGTCCTGCCCCCCGAGGTCCGGCGGTATCCAATCGAGTTCACGCCCGCCGGCAGCGACAACAGCCGCCCAGCCGGCACGCTCGACGTAATCACCCCGGAGCGGTGAGCCGCATCCTGAGCGCGCTGGCGGCGACCTTCTGCGTGGTCGGGTGCGCAGCCGAGCGGGAGCCCGCGGTCGAGGATGCGCCCGAACGCGCCACGCCGCCGGGCGGCGAGACCCGGCCTCCGCCCCTCCGCCGCGCGCGCTGCCCGAGCGAGCTCTCGAACTGCCGCGAGGCCAGCGGAACCATCGTCTACGTCGAGCGCGTCGACCCCGACGGCGACGGCGACGCCCATTTCGTGCTCCTCGGCGACCCGGGCATCACCGCCCCGGGAATCACCGTCGTGGACGTGAAGAGATCGCTTCGCCCCTCGCCGCTGCCGGGGCCGGGCGACCGTCTGAGCGCGGCCGGCGCCGTCTACGAGGGCAGCTACGGCCAGCGCCAGATCCAGGCGATCGAGCTTCACGTGGCCCGATGACTGGAGGCGTCGTGGGCATCGACGTGGGCGCCCGAACGCTTCACTGCGCCCGGCTGGACGCTGGCGGCGCGGTCCTGAATCGAGCGGTCCTGCGGGCCGAAGATCTCGACGCGTTGACGCGCTGGTGCGCCGGAGCGGCGGCGGTGGCGATCGATGCCCCGGAGGCGGCGAGCACGGCGCCGCACTCGAACGACGCGGGGCTCGCCCCGAAGTTCCGCAACGCGCGGTGCGCCGAGATAGATCTCGGCCGCCGCCACCGGTCCTGGGTCTCGTGGGTCGCTCCAAGCGGGCCCCCGTTCCCCGCATGGATGGAGACCGGCTTTCGTGCCTTCGCGGCCCTGCGCGCCAGGGGCCGCAGCCAGCTGCTCGAGGTCTACCCCCACGCCTGCTTTCGCGAGCTCGCCGGCGGTCGACGCCTCGCGAGGAAGCAGACCGCGGCAGGACGCCACGCGCGCACGGAGCTCCTGGCCGGCGCGGGGGTCCGCCTCGACGGGCTCGGGGCGCTCTCGCACGACGATCTCGACGCGCTCGTCGCGGCGCTGACCGCGCTGGACGCGGTCCGCGGCGGCGCCCGCCGCGTCACCTGTGGTCACGACGGCTCGGCCATCTGGCTGCCGGGGCGGCGCTCGACGAGCTGAATCGCGCCCGCGTGGGCCAGCAGCATCGTCAGGCCGTGGCGCGGATCCCGGGGCGAGCGGCGCTGCTCCCGCAGGACGACGGCGGACACCGGGCGGCCCGCGTCGAGCTCCTGCGCAAGCTCCTCGGCGAGGTCGCGCGGCACCCAGCCGACCTGGTCGCCGCCGGCGGCGTGGACCGCGATCGCGTTGGGGTCGTGGGCGTTCTCCGGCTGTCGCCGCAGCTCGAGGCGTCGCCCGGGCCCGACGTCCTCCGACTCGAGAGCGGCGGTGTGATGCTGCCCAGCCCCGGCCACGCCGGCCACGCGCAACCCGCACGCGGCGAGCGCGGGGGCGTCTCGGGGGAGGAACCGCCCGAACTCCCGATCGACGATCGAGTAGCCGGCGAGCCAGACGACACCGCCGTCGTCCGGGTACCAGTAGCGCTCCTCGTAAACGACGTCGACACGAACCCCTGCGGACTCCACCGGCCCGGAGACTACGGAGCGATGACGGCCTTGCGCATGACCTCGAGTGGCGCCGGCCGGCCCGTCCAGAGCTCGAGGCTGCGCGCGCCCTGGCGGACTAGGATCTCCAGGCCGTCGACCACGCGCGCCCGGCGCGCCGAGGCCCACCGCGACAGCGGAGTGGGACCGCTCCCGTAGACGAGCTCGACCAACACCGTCGGCGCCTCGACGCCGGCCAGCCCCAGGGCGCGGGCGGCGTCTTCGGGTTGCTCGGCGCCGGCCAGCCCCACGGAGGTCGCGTTGACCACGAGCTCCGAGGGCTCCGGATCCCGGACGTGTCGGATGACGAGCTCGGACGCCAACGCCGCCGCGCGCTCCGCCGTGCGGTTCCACACCGCGACCCGCGCGCCCGCCTCGCGCAGCGCCCACGCCGCGGCCCGGCCGGCGCCGCCCGCACCCAGCACCAAGGCGGTGCTCGGCACCGGTTCGCCGAGCGCGTCGAGGAGCCCGCCGGCGTCCGTGTTGTCGGCGAGGATCCGCCCATTCTCGAATACGAGCGTGTTCGCGGCGCCGATTGCCTCGGCTGCGTCGGTCAGCTCGTCGGCGATGGCGCTTGCCGCGATCTTGTGGGGAATCGTCACGTTCGCGCCCCGGTACCGCGAGCCAGGCAGCGCGCGAGCGGTCTCTGCGAACCGCTCCGGCGGCACCGGCAGCTTGAGGTACCGCCACCGGAGGCCGAGCTCAGCGAACGCGGCGTTCATCATCGCCGGCGAGCGGCTGTGCGCCACCGGGTAGCCGAGGACGCCGGCGAACATCACGCGCTAGCAGTCCGTCGGTGACCTGCCGCCGCGCCTCTCTCGCGCCGCGTTGTAGCGAGCGACATCTTCCTCGAACTGGGCGTTTGTCGAGGAGAAGGCATGCTCGCCGCACGTGCCGGGCTTGACCACGTAGAAGAGATAGTCGGTCCTGGCGGGTCGGGCCGCGGCCTCGATCGAGGCGAGCCCCGGGTTGCCGATCGGCCCGGGCGGGAGCCCGGGGTTCCGCCGCGTGTTGTATGGGCTGGGGCTCGCGAGCTCGGATTGCTCGAGCGGCTCGTCCCACTGGTTCAGGGCGAAGCGGATGGTGGCGTCGATCCCGAGCGGGATGCCCTGCCGCAGCCGGTTGTAGATGACGGAGGCCACGAGGCGGCGCTCGCGGGGAACCTGCGCCTCGCGCTCCACCATCGAGGCGATGATGAGCACCTCGTACGGCGTGAGGTTCGTCCTGCGCGCGTAGCTCAGGTCCACGCTCTCGAAGTTCCGCTCGAAGGCCTCGAGCTGACGCTCGACCAGCGCGCTCACCGGCTGTCCCTTCTTCAGCTCGTAGGTGGCCGGAAAGAGGAAGCCCTCGAGGGTCCTGTCGCCGGGCGCCCGGTAGTCGCGTGGATCAAGCGCCGGCGAGCGGCGCGTGGCCCTCATATAGTCGCCCTCCAGCTCGCGCACAAGCGGGGCGATCTCGCGGCGCGAGCGTCCCTCGGGCACCGTCACCACCACTACGTTCGGTGGCACGCCTCGCTCGAGCCGGTCGAGCACGGCGGCGTAGCTCATGTTCTCCCGAAGGCGATATGAACCGGGCTTGAGGTCGCCGCTGCGCCCCTCGATCCGCGCGCGGAGCTCGAAGAACCCCGCGCTCGCGATCACGCGATCTCGGTCCAGCAGCTGGGCGATCTCGCCGAGCGTCGAGCCTCGCGGTATCCGCACCCGCAGTCCGTCCCCCTCGCGGTCGCCGTGAAACGGCTGGAAGAGGGAGAGCAGGAACCAGGCGGCCGCCGCCAGCGCGGCGATGCCGGCGACCGCCGCGATGATGCGGCCCCAGCGCGGCCGGCGTCCCCCGCGGGCCTGCGCTTCGTCGGCACCGCGGCCGGCCGCGGTGGCACCTGCGGACGGCAGGCCGTCCGCGCCCGCGAGAGCGCCGCCGGGGGATTCTCCCCGCTGCCGCGTGACGCGACGGGCCGCGCGCTCCCTGCGCGCCGCGTCACGCTCCTCCGGGCTTCGTCCACCCGGGACGGGCGGCGGTCCGTGGCTCACCGGCGGGAACCGGCCAGGTAGCTCTCGAGCAGGTGCGCGGCCGCGCGAGAATCGGCGTCGGTATCCCCCCCGGTGCGTTCGGCGAGCCTCGTCGTGAGGCGCTCGTCGTGGAGCTCCACCGGGACCGAGACTCTCCGTCCGAGCCGTTCCGCAAACGTCCGCGCTCGCTCCGCCTGCTCCCCCTCCTCACCTCTCAAGGTCAGCGGGAGACCTACGACCACGCGCTCGACCTCGTGCTCGTCGACGAGGCGGGCTATGGCCGCCACACCGTCCCGCGTGTCGGGTCGCTCGATCGCGCGAAGCGGCGTGGCGAGTGTGCCCGACGGGTCGGACACCGCGCACCCGCAGCGGGCGGCGCCGTGATCGAGGGCGAGTACGCGGGGCATCCCAGGGCGCGGAGCTAGCCGAGCGCCTTCTCGATCTCGAGCCGAGCCGTGGCGAGCGCGTCGGGCAGCCTGTCCGGATCGCGGCCGCCGGCCTGCGCCATGGTATCGCGCCCTCCGCCCCCACCGCCGGCGGCCTTGGCCGCGACCCGCACGACCTCACCGGCCTTGACGCCGCGCTCGACCACCGAGGGCGCAACGTTCGCGACGAGATGGACGCGGCCGTCCACCGCGCAGCCGAGCACCACGGCCGCGTCGCCAAGCCGCTGACGCACGGCGTCGGAGAGCTCGAGCAGCGCCTTGGCGTTCGGGGCGTCCACCGCCTCGACCACCACCTTCGCCCCGGCCAGCTCGTCGGCGCCCGCCACGAGGCGGTCGGCCGTTCCCCGATCGGGTCCGCCCGCCGGCTGCCGCTGGAGCTCCTTGACCCGCTCGTTCAGCCGTGCGACAGCGCGCACGACCTCGTGGTCGGGAACGCGCAGCATCGCCGCAATCTCCTGAAGTTGCCTGTTCCGGTCCCGGAACAGCTCCGCGCCCGCCGGCCCGGTGACCGCCTCCACCCGGCGCACGTTGGAGGCGCTCGACGTCTCGCTCGTCAGGTGGAATAGCCCGATCTCCGAGGTGGCCCCCACGTGCGTGCCGCCGCAGAGCTCGCGCGAGACGTTCTCGATCTCGACCATCCGCACCCAGTCGCCGTACTTCTCTCCGAAGAGCGCCAAGGCCCCGAGCGCCTCGGCCTCCTGGCGGGTCGTTTCGATCGCGCGGACGGCGTGGTTCGCCGCGATCGACCCTCCGACCATGCCCTCGATGTCCGCCAGCTCGTCGTCGCTCAACCGCTGCCCGTGGGTGAAGTCGAAGCGCAGCTTGTCGGGGCCGACGTAGGAGCCCGCCTGGCGCACGTGGGTCCCGAGCCGCCCGCGGAGAGCTGCGTGAAGCAGATGGGTCGCGGTGTGGTTGCGCATGGTGGCGAGGCGGGTGGCCCGCTCGACCATCGCCCGGGCCTCCTCGCCGGCGCCGAGCTCGCCCTCCAGCGGCTCGAGCGCGAGCGCCTGGTCGTCCCCCAGGCGGTAGACGTCAACGACCCGCGCACGGCCCGACGGCGTCTCGACGAAACCGGAGTCGGAGACCTGGCCGCCCCCTTCCGGATAGAAGGGGCTCTCCTCGAGCTTGGCGAGCATCCAGCCGTTCGCATGCTGGGCGACCGCGAGCACGGTGTCGGCGTCGGTGGTCTCGTAGCCGACGAAGCGGGTCCTGAAGCCGGCCTCCCTGGCGAAGCCGAGCACGACCTCGTGATCGACGTGGATCTCCGCGCCCGCCTCGGCACGCGCACGCGTGCGGGAGCTGCCGGCGCGGGACACCTCGCGCGCCCGCTCCATCAGCTCCTCGAAGCCATGGTCGTCGACCGAGAGCCCCTCCTCGGCGAGCAGCTCCTTCGTCATCTCATAGGGAAAGCCGTAGGTGTCGTGGAGCCGGAAGGCGTCGTCCGCGGGGACCCAGGAAGTGTTCTCCTCGCGCGCGCGAGCGACGAGGTCGGCGAGGAGCCGCTGCCCCTGCTCCAGCGTGCGGCCGAAGCTTTCCTCCTCCGCGCGCGCCCAGCGCTCGATCGTGGGCCACTCTCGCCTCAGCTCCGGATAGGCGTCCGCCATGACCTCGACGACCCGCTCGTAGAGCCGCGGCAGGAAAGCCTCCTCGAGGCCGAGCACGTGGCCCTGCTGCATCGTGCGTCGCATGATCCGGCGCAGGATGTAGCCGCGGTCCTCATTAGAGGGCACGACCCCGTCGCCGAGCAGGAACGTCGCGGCGCGGCCGTGGTCGGCCAGGATCCGAAGGGCGCGCGTGGTAGGGAAGTCCTGCCGGTAGCGCCGGCCGCTCAGGTCCTCCCCGAGCTCGACGATCGGGCGGAAGCTGTCGGTCTCGAACACCGAGTCGACGTCCTGGAGGATCGCCGCCATACGCTCGAGGCCGAGGCCGGTGTCGATGTTCTGTGCGGGGAGCTCCGGGAGCGAGCCGTCGGCCCGTAGCTCGTACTGCATGAATACGAGGTTCCAGTACTCGAGGAAGCGCTCGGTGTCGTCGCCCGGCCGGTCGCTGTCTGGGCCGAACTCGGGGCCCCGGTCGAGGTAGAGCTCGGAGCAGGGCCCGCAGGGCCCGGTGGGACCGGACTGCCAGAAGTTGTCGTCGCGCCCCAGCCGCACGATCCGCTCGTCGGGGATCCCGACCGCGCGCCACCACTCGATGGCCTCCTCGTCCGGCCCCAGTCCGAGCTCGTCGTCGCCGCCGAAGACGCTGATCCAGATGCGGTCGTCGTCGAACCCGAAGCCCTCCGTCGACAGCTCCAGCGCGAAGCCCACCGCCTTCTGCTTGAAGTAGTCGCCGATCGAGAAGTTCCCGAGCATCTCGAAGAAAGTGAGGTGCCTGTGGGTCATCCCCACGTTCTCGATGTCCGTGGTCCGAAAGCACTTCTGGCAGCTCGTCAGCCGCCTGGACGGCGGCTCCTCCTCCCCCTGGAAGTACGGCTTGAACGGCTGCATGCCCGCCGTCGTCAGCAGCACGGACGGGTCATAGACCGACGGAACCAGCGACGCCGACGGCATCCGCCGATGCTCCCGCTCCTCGAAGAACGAGAGGAAGCGCTCCCGAATCTCGGCGGCTTGCATGGCTCTGGGAGTCTAGGAGGCCGGGGCCGGCCGGTTCGGCTTCGACACCGGCGCGCGAGGAGGAACGGGCGCCGCCCGCGCCACCGGTGCAGCTCCGCCCACTTGGGGGGGCAACCCTGCGCCCGGAATGGAGCTTTCCCCGTTCGGTGTTGTGCATTGCGAGCGCGAACCACAGAAACCGCCGGAAAACACGGACGATCTTCTCGATGGCCCAAGCCGAGCGAATGGTCGGTGAGGCGCGCATGCGCCGGCGGCGCGCCTTGCCGAGGCGTGAGGCCATCGTCCGCGGCATCTCGGGTGCCGCTTTCGTCCTCGTTGCGGCGATCGTAGCGGCGGCCTTGCCCTCGGAGCGCGCGAACGACACGCTCCTGGTCTTCGGCCTGATCGCGGGGTACGCACTGGTCTCCCGCGTTCGGTTCGAGTTCGGAGACGGCTACGTCGTTCCCGAGCAGCTCGTCTTCGTTCCGATGCTTGCCTTGGCCCCTCTGCCGCTTGTGCCGGCGATGGTCGCGGCCGGTGCCGTGATCGCGCTGGTCCCCGACTTCATACGGCGTACCTGGCACTGGGACCGCACGATCACGACACTCGGTGATTGCTGGTTCGCCGTCGGCCCGGTGCTCCTTCTGGCTGCGCTCGCACCGGAGGAGGCGAGCCTCGCCGTCGCAGAGATATACGTCGTCGCGTTTCTTGCCCAGCTGGGCGGCGACCTGGCGTGGACCCTTGTTCGCAATGAGCTCGTCGACCGCGTTCCCCTCGCTGAGATGTTCAGCTACTTCGCAGGCTGCGCCCGCGTTGACGCGATCCTTTCGCCGATCGCGTTTCTCGTCTCGCTCGGCGCCGCATCGGCGCCGATCGCCCTGATCGCGCTCGGGCCGCTGGTCTGGCTGCTCGAGATCTTCTCGCGAGACCGCCGCGAGCGCTACGCGGCGGCCTTGGAGCTGAACCGCGCGTATCGCGGCACCGTCATGCTGCTTTCGGACGTCCTCGAATTCGAGGACGAGTACACGGCTCGACACTCGCGCTCGGTCGTCGACCTGGTGGACGCCGTGGCAAATGAACTCGGCGTCGACCGGGACAGTAGGCAGGAGCTTGAGTTTGCCGCCATGCTGCATGACGTCGGGAAGATCTCGATTCCCAAGGAGCTACTGCGCAAGTCCTCGCGGCTCACAGCCAAAGAGGTCGAGGTCATCAAGTCGCACACGGTCGAGGGCCAGTTCATCCTCGACCGCATCGGTGGTGTGCTCGCACGGGTGGGCGAGATCGTCCGCTCATGCCACGAGCGCTGGGACGGTAGCGGGTACCCCGACGGGCTGGCCGGTGAGGACATCCCGCTTGCCTCGCGCATCGTGTTCGCGTGCGACGCGTACAACGCGATGACGAGTGATCGCCCGTACCGCAAGGCGCTCGACCGCGATAGTGCGCTCGCAGAGCTCCGTGCCAACGCTGGTACGCAGTTCGACCCGCGCGTCGCGGCGGCCGTGGTCCAGGTGGTGCAACGCGGCGAGCCCGTCGCCGCCGCCACCGACGACGTCCGCGCGGTGCTCGTCAATTCTCAGATCGCGCGGGGCGCGACCTCGGCGACGTAGCGAGGCCAGCCGCTCGCCATTCGGCATGCTCGCGCCACAGCGCCACGGCGCTTGCGGCGCAGACCAATAGTCCCCCGACTCCTGCCGCGACGATCAGCTCGCGCGGAGAGACGATCGTGAGCAGCGCTCCGGCGGCGAAGAATGCGAGCCCGAACGCCCAGGAGGCCAAGGCGTCCTTGACACCGAAGGCCCTGCCCAGGACGGCGTCCGGTACACCGTCTTGCACGATCAGCCGCTCGTGCACCAGCAAGAGCCCGTTCCCAAAGCCCGCCAGCGTGAAGGTCAACAGACCGGCCAGGGTCGATGGCGCCAGGCCCGAGAGCAAGCAGCCGAGCCCCATAAGCACCGAGCCCTGGAGGAACCGCTTGTGCAGCAGTTCCCGAGGCCCTCCGGCCGAGCCGGCGAGCGAGCCAAGTATGAACCCCAGGCCGAACACGGCGACGAGGACCGAATAGCCAGCGTCGCTCGTGTCGAACTCGTTCCTCGCGAGCGGAAGCTCACCGACGTTGAAGACGCCGCCGAAGAAGAGCGCCGCGGTTGACCCGGCTATTACGACTCGGACCACGCGCATGCCGGCTACGACGCTCACGCCGGCGCGCGCGTCGCGAAGGAGCGAGGACACCACTTTCTCACGCGGTCTCCCGACTCGAGCCGCGCGCGCGCCGAACCGGAGCCGTGCCAGAAGGAGGGCGGATGCCGCGAAGGTCAGACCATTTACGAGCAGGATGTCCTCGGGTCCGGCCAGCATCAGGCAGGCGGCGGCAATGCCCGGGCCGGCGGTGAAGCCTAGGTCGGTGATCGCGCCGTACAACGAGGTCGCAGCGGGCACACGATCCTGTCGAACCAGGCTCGGGAGTCCCGCCAGGGTGGCAGGCGTAAACAGCGCGGTGCCTGCGCCGGCGAGCACCGCAAAGCCGATCGTCGTCGGAAAGCTGTCGACGACCGCGATTCCGATGAAAGCACCCGCCCGGATGACGTCCGCCCCGACGGCGCACCACTTCCGCGACCAGCGGTCGGCAACCGCCCCGAAGACCGGCCCTAGCAGCATGGCCGGGAGCAGATCGGCCGCCAGCACGAGGCTGAGCGCCCATGGCGACTCGAACCGGTCGTACGCAACCAGGAGCAGCGCAACGTAGGCCGCTCCTGTGCCGACTGCAGACTGGGTCAGGGCAAGAAAGAACAGCCGACCCCGGCGCTCGGTGCGCAGCAGGCGAACTACGTCGCTCACGCGGCGACTCTAATCCGCAATGGCCGAAGCGACCACTTGAGGCTTAGTGCGAACCGCCGAAACGCGGTCTCGAGCTACTTGCGGTAGGGCATGAGTCCTCCCAAAACGTCCACCGGGCCCACGGCGGGCCCAGTTCGAGTGTGCACAGGCTAACCGGCGAGAATCATGCGGAGCGCGATTCGGGCGCCAGTATTTGAGCCACGGCGCGCTTTGTCGCAAGTTCCCAGCGCGAAGGTTGCGCAATTTGCCGCCGGGCACGGTTCGCAGCTGCCGCAATTCTCCGCGAGTGCCGCAGTACTTGCTCGGAGAGGCCACAGGATCTCTGGTTCTGTGACGCCAGAGTTCCCCGAGTTGCGTAGTCCCGCTCCCCCCGGCGGTGGGCGCGCCGTGTCATCTGAGGGTCGTATGGCGACCCCTCGATGACCCGGTGACGCGCACTCGCCGGCCGTGCGCGATCCGGCCGAGCCGCCCTTACTCAGCTGAGCGTTTACGACGTGCCGAGGGAGCCCTCAGCCGCCGCCCCGTCAGGCAGCACGTCCCCGGCGGAGAGCGGGCTCGACGGGTCCCTCGTGGTGGCCACAGTCTCCTCGCGCGAGACGTTCAGCGGGTGATGGCACGCCGCCAGGTGGCCGCCCCGGTAGCGGGCGAGGGGCGGCTCGACCTCCCGGCAGAGCTCCGTGGCCCGCGGGCAACGGGGATGGAATACACAGCCGGACGGCGGGTCGACCGGGTTTGGGGGCTCGCCGCCGACGACCGCGACGCCACCTCGCGGCGTCCCACCGCCCCCGGCCGCGACGCGCCCGCGTCGGCGATTCGCCTCGGGGTCGGGAATCGGGATCGCCGTTAGCAGCGCCGAGGTGTAGGGGTGGATCGGCTTCGAGTAGAGCTCCTGAGCCGGCGACACCTCCATGAGCTTGCCCAGGTACATGACCGCGATGCGGTCCGAGATGTGGCGGACGACGGAGAGGTCGTGGGCGACGAACAGGTACGTCAGGCCCATGTCGTCCTGGAGGTCGTCGAGCAGGTTGATGATCTGCGCCTGCACCGAGACGTCGAGCGCCGAGACCGGCTCGTCGAGCACGATCAGGCTGGGCTCGAGCGCGAGTGCGCGCGCCACGCCGATGCGCTGGCGCTGGCCGCCGGAGAACTCGTGCGGATAGCGGTTTGCGTGCTCGGGATGGAGGCCCACGCGCCGGAGCAGCTCGCGCACCCGGTCGGGAGCCTCGTCGCGCGGCGCTCCATGAAGCCGGAGCGGCATCCGGATTATCTGGCCCACCCGCTTGCGCGGGTTGAGCGAGGCGAACGGATCCTGGAACACCATCTGCATCTCGCGGCGCATCGGCTCGAGCCGCCTGCGCCCCGCCTCGGTGATGTCCTCGCCGCGGAACCGGATCGAGCCCTTGGTCGGGTCGACGAGGCGCATGATCGCCCTCGAAAGGGTGGTCTTCCCGCAGCCGGACTCGCCCACCAGCCCTAGCGTCTCGCCCTGCTCGATCCCGAGCGTCACGTCGTTCACGGCGTGCACGCGGCCGACCTCACGCTCGACGAGGAACCCCTGCCTGATGGGGAAGAACACCTTCAGGTGACGGACCTCAACGAGGGGTTTTGAGGCGCCGGTCCGGCGGATGTCGCCCGGCCCGGGCTCGGCCTTCACGCTCACGCCGCGGCGGCCCCCGGCTTGCGCCCGAGGCCGATCTCCCCCGGACGTACCTCGCGGCGCTCCCGCTTCTCCTCTACGGGCAGCCAGCAGCGGTCCAGGTGGTCGTCGTCGCCGTCGATGCGCGCAACCAGCGGCGGCACGTCGCGGCAGCGGTCGAACTCGTGCGGGCACCGCGGCCGGAAGTGACAGCCCTCGGGACGGTCGGCCAGCGAGGGCGGCAGACCGGCGATGGCCGGCAGCCGTTCGGGCCGCGCCCGGTCCACGCGGGTGATCGAGCCGAGCAGCCCCCAGGTGTACGGGTGCTGGGGGTCGTAGAAGATCGCGTTCACGGTTCCCTGCTCCACGATCCGCCCGGCGTACATCACGGCGATCCGATCGGCGATCTCCGCGACGACGCCGAGGTCGTGCGTGACGAGGATCACCGCGGCGCCGGTCTCGTCGCGAAGGCTTTGGATCTGGTGGAGGATCTGCGCCTGGATCGTTACGTCGAGCGCTGTCGTCGGCTCGTCGGCGATCAGGACGCTCGGCCCGCACGAGAGGGCGAGCGCGATCATCACCCGCTGGCGCATGCCGCCGGAGAGCTCGAAGGGGTAGGCGTCCACCCTGTCCCGGGCGCGCGGGATGCCCACCCGGTCGAGCAGCTGGGCGACCCGCTCGCGGGCCTCCGTGGCCGGGACGCCCTCGTGCGCCTGGATCTGCTCGATGATCTGCTCCCCGACGCGCATGACCGGGTTCAGGGAGCTCATCGGATCCTGGAAGATCATCGCGATCTCGGCGCCCCGGATTCGCCGGAGCTCCTCCTCGCCGGCGTCGATGAGCTCGAGGCCCTTGTAGTGGGCGGTGCCCTCGAAGCGGGCGTTCGGGAACCGCGTCAGGCCCATCAGTGTCATGGCCATCACCGACTTCCCGCACCCCGACTCCCCCACCACCGCAAGCACCTCGCCGGGCAGCAGGTCGAAGGTCACTCCGTCCACCGCCCGGACGACGCCCTCCTCCGCCGTGAACGAGACGCCGAGGTCGCGCACCGTGAGGAGGGGTCCGGAGCTCACGTCAGCCGGATCCGCGGGTCGAGGACGGCGTAGACGATGTCCACCACTGTGTTGAGCAGGACGATGAAGAAGGCGCCGAACATGGTCACCGCAAGCACGGGTGGGACGTCGAGCTGATCGACCGACTCGGCCACGTACTGGCCGACGCCCTGCAGGTCGAACACGGCCTCCGTCAGGATCGCGCCGCCACCTAGGACCGCGCCGAAGTCGAGACCCCACAGCGTCACGATCGGGATCATCGAGTTGCGCAGCACGTGCCTCACGAGCACGCGCCGCTCCGAGAGCCCCTTGGCGCGCGCGGTGCGGACATAGTCCTCGCTCAACGTGTCGAGGACGTTGGAGCGCAGGACCCGCGAGTAGACGCCGATGAACAGCAGGGAGAGCGCGGTCCACGGCAGGATCAGGTGGTAGAGCCATTCGAGCGGGTCTTCGCCGAGCGGCACGTAGTCGCCGTTCGGAAAGATCCCGGCCTTGAAGCCCAGGTAGTAGTTCATCAGGGCCCCGACCCAGAAAACCGGCATCGAGATTCCCACGAGGGCCAGGATCGTGAGCAACCGGTCCGAGAGGCGGCCGGCCCGGATCGCGGTGTACAGGCCGAGCGCGGTCGCGAACGCCATCCACATGATCGCCGCGCCGATCGCAAGCGAGAAGGTCCTCCCGAGGCGCTTGCCGATCTCCGCCACGACGTTCTGTTGCGTCGAGTAGGAGACGAGCTCGCCCGAGAAGAGCTGTCCCATGGTCTTCAGGTACTGGACATAGACCGGCTCGTCGAACCCCCAGTCCTCGCGGATGCGCTCGAGCTGGGCCGGGTCCGGCTGGCGGCCGGCCATCCGCAGCGCGGGATCGCCGCCCGGGATGACATTGAAGATCAGGAACGTGAGGACGGAGACCGCGAACAGCACGACCAGCATCGAGAGGAGCCGCCTGACGACGAACCGGGCCACTGATCAGTGCTCCAGGTGGATTCGGGCGCGCGGGTCGAACGCGTCGCGGACGCCGTCGCCGAACACGTTGAGGGCGAGCACCGTCGCCACGAGCATGATGCCGGGGACGATCGCCAGGTGCGGGCCGGTCAGGATGTGCTTGACCCCGTCGCCGATCATGTTCCCCCACGACGGCTCGGGCGCTCTCACCCCCACGCCGAGGAAGCCGAGCGCCGCCTCGAGCAGGATCGCGTTCGCGACCATCAGGGGGAAGAAGACGACGATCGTCGACGACAGGTTCGGGAGGATCTCGGTGAGCATGATCCGAACGGGGCCCGCCCCCTGGGCGCGGGCGGCCTCCACGAAGTCCCGCTCGCGCAGGGCGAGGACCTGCCCCCGAAGCGGCCGCGCCATGTAGGGCACGTAGACCACGGCGATGATCAGGATCGGGATCAGCTTCGACTCGCCGCTGATCTCGATCGGGCCGATTTGGAGCCCCTGCAGGCTGAGCGCCGTGCCGAGCGCGATCGCGAGGAGGGCGACCGGGTACGCCCAGATCACGTCGAGCGAGCGGGATATCACCGCGTCGGTGAAGCCGCGGGCGTACCCCGCTAGCAGGCCGGCCCACACCGCGAGGACCGTGGTGATCAGCGCGGCCAGCACCCCGATCTCGAGCGAGTTGCGTCCGCCGTATAGCAACCGCACGGCGGTGTCGCGGCCGTTCGTGTCGGCGCCCAGGAAGAACTCCCCCTGCCAGGTGGGTCCGATCGGGACGCCGTCGAGCGACACGACGTCCTTGCGCTCGCCGTCCACGACGACCGTGTCGGTCAGGTGGTTCTTCAGCGGACCCGTGTGGGCGACGTCGGTCGCCCAGGTCGGAGCTGCGAGGCAGATCACCACCAGCACGAGGAAGACCATCCCGAAGCCCATCGCGATGCGGTCACGGCGCAGCCGGCGAGCGGCGAGGCGCCACGGCCCGACGCCGGCCACGTGCTCGCGCTCGGCGGTCTCCTCGAGGGCGTCGGAGCGGACGGCGGTCTCTACTCCTTCAGGCAGAACAGAATCCAGTCGTTCTTCCACACCGGGTGCACCCCGGAGCAGTTCTCGAAGTCCATCCGCTCGGAGAAGAACGTTGACGTCTTCTCGTTGCCGTACGGGGCCACGTACGCCTTCTCGTTGACGACGTAGTCATCGAGCTCGGCCCACTCACCCGCCGCCCGCTCCGGGTCCTCGCCGCGCAGCGCGTCGAGCGCCTCCTCGATGTGTGGGTCGTTGACGAAGCCGTTGTTCAGGGTCGGCTCCGCCTTCAGGGCATCCGCGCCGAGGAGCGGCTCGAAGAAGTCGCCCGGGTGCGGGAAGTCCTGGAGCCAGCTCGTGAACCCGGTCTGAGCCTTCGTCCGCCGCAGGCCGGTCAGCTCGAAGAACAGCTGCTGGTCGAGCGCCTTCATCCGCGCCTCGAAGCCGATCTGCGCGAGCACGTCACGGTAGTAGTCGCCGATCGCCTCCCACGGGTCGCCGGAGCTGGTCCAGACGGTCACCTCCTCGCCCTCGTAGCCGGAGCGCTCGACCAGCTCCCTCGCCTTCTCCAGGTCCGCTCCGCCGTTCGGGTCGCCGTACTTGCAGTCGAGCTCCTCGTAGCCGACGACCCCGGGCGGGAGGAAGTTGCAGCTCGGCTGGAGCCGGCCTCCGAACACCCGCACCAGGGCGCGGCTGTCGAGCGCGTAGTTGACCGCCTCCCGCGCTAGCTGGCTGTCGAACGGCGGGATCGTCACGTTGAGGAAGAAGTAGTAGGTGTTGGGCGGATTCGGGTCCTCGCGGAACCGGTCCTGATACCGCTGCCGGACCAGCGGGAGGAGGTCTCCCGCCGGGTCCTCCGTCATGAAGTCGAGCTCGCCCTTGATCACGTCCTGGGTCATGCGCGGGATGCTGTCCATCACGACGCCCGTGATCTTGTCCAGGTTGCCCTTGGGAATCCCGGGGACGTCGAAGTGCCGGTTGCGGGTCAGGACGAATTCGCGGTTCGGGTCCACGACCTCGATCTTGTAGGGGCCGACGCCGGGCGGCGGTTCCTTGTTGAGGCTCCGGGGCGGGGACTTGGCGGCGGGTGTGGGCGCCGTGTACGGCTCGGCGAGGGCGAACTCGAGCTTCGTGTCGGGCTCCGTAAGCGTGATCCTGATCTCGCCCGTCCGGTTGTTCGTCTCGATGCCCGGTATGTCCGCGCCGAAGTCGCCGTTCTCCTGGAACTCCGCCGCGCCGACGATGCCGGTCAGGAAGGAGGAGTAGGGACCGGCGAGCTTCAGCAGGCGCTTGATGGTGTTCTCGAAATCGCTCGCCCTTACGGGGGAGCCGTCGGAGTACTTCAGTCCGTCACGCAACCGGAACTCATAGCTCTTCCCGCCGTCCGTCGGCTCGGGCACCTTCTCGGCCAGGCCGGGGACCACGTGCGCGCCGGCAGCGCCCTCGACGTGCCTGAAGGTCAAGAGCCCCGTGTAGACGGGCTGAAGCGCCTGCGCGGCCGGGATGGTCTGGTAGAGGACCGGGTCGTACTCGTCCGGGCCGACGGTGCCGATCCTGATCGACCCGCCCGGCCTGCTCCCCTGCAGCGCGTCGCGCCCTCCCCCGTCGTCCTCTCCGCACGCGGAGAGCGCGAGCAAGCCGAGCGCGGCGAGGGCCAGCACGCGCCTAATGGTCACCTCGCGGAATCTACCCCGTGGCTCGCTCAGCGAAGGCACAGGCTGGAGAGGTCGATGCCGTACACCGGGTGGACGCGAGCGCAGTTGTCCGCGTCGATCCGCGCGGACAGGAACAGCGTCCTCAAGACGCCGCCGTAGGGGATCACGATCGCCGAGTCCACGAGCTCGCGGTCGAGCCGCTCGGCAAGGTCCGCTGCCTCGTCCTGGTCCTCGGCGCTGGCGAGCTCGTCCGCCACGAGGAGCGGCTCCGGGTCCACGTAGAGCGGAACCCGCCGAGCGAGGGGACGCAGGAAGCTCGCCGGATCAGGCAGGGCCGAGCGGGCCATCGACAGCGTCACGTCGGCACCCCCTCCGTCGACGAGCGCGGGGCGCAACCCGATCTGCCTGAGCGTCTCGACATACAGCCTCGCGATCGGGCGGTCCTCCCGCGCGGCGGCCACGGTGACAAGCGTCCCCTCCGCAGCGGCCTCCTCAACGAGCTCCTGGGCGCGCAGAAGGTCGGGATGCTCCTCCGGATCGCCCCAGGGACAGGCGTCGGGCTCCGCGTAGCCGGGCAGCGCCGGGGGAAGGAGGCTGCACGTCGGACGGGCCAGGCCCTCGAGCCGGCGCGTGGCCTCGGGCTTGTCAATCGCATAGGCGAGCGCGTCACGGAGCTCCGCGGTCTCGAACGGCTCCCCGGCCGCCCGCACTGCCAGGTAGCGGGTGGCCATCGCCGGGTACTCGCGGTATCGGTCCTCGAAGTCCGAGCGCAGCTCGGGGAGCAGCGCGGCCGGGGGCCGATCGGTCATCACGTCGAGGCGGCCGGCCATCACGGCCTTCACCTGCTCGGCGGCGCCGCTCCCTGCGCTTAGCCTGAACACGTCGATCAGCCCCCCGGGCACGCCGGGCAGCCGGAGGTCCCGGTTTCGAGCCAGGTCGAGGCCGCGACCCGCCCGCGAGCTGATGATCCGGTACGGGCCGACGCCCGGCGGGGGCCGGCCGCTCTGGTCGCGCATCGGCGTGCCGGCGGGCACGACCCCGGCCTGCACCGCTGCAAGGGCGTGCGGAAAGGCGGGGTCGGGTCGGCGAAGGCGGACGCGCACGGCTCCTGTCCGGTCGTCCGCCGCGATGCTCGAGATGCCCGCAAACAGGCGGCGGCCGATGTCCCCGAGGGCCGATGCGCGTAGGAGCGAGTGCCTGACGTCCCGGGCGCGGACCGGGCGCCCGTTCGAGTAGCGAAGCCCGCGCCGCACCCGGAACGAGTACGTCCTGCCGTCGCCCGAGACCTTGGGGAGCGCCCTTGCTACACCCGGGATGAGCTCCGTCCCGTCCTCGCCCTCCGCCCGCCTATAGGTCAGCGGCGGCGTGTAGACGAGCCAGAGCGCCGCGCGCGTCGCAGGATCGGCCGCAAGCGCCGGGTCGCGCGCGGTCGGCAACCCGCCGAGCGCCACGAACGCCGCCCCGCCCTCACGGGCGCTGCCGCGGACGTCGTCCTCCCCGAGGCACCCCGCCAGCGCCGCGGCCGCCAGAATCGCCGCGACTGCGGCGGCGCCTTGGATCATCGGCCGGGCGCGTGCCGGGGCGCCCGTCCTGGCCCTGCGATCACGATGCCTTCTTGCAGAACAGGAGCCAGTCGTTCTTCCAGACGGGATGGATGCCCGCGCAGTTCTCGGCGTCCATCCGCTCGGAGAAGAAGGAGGTCGACTCCTCGTACCCGTAGGGCACCACGAAGGCCTTCTCGTTGACGACGTACTCGTCGAGGTCGCCCCACCGCTCGGCGACAGCCTCGGGATCCTCGCCTCGCAGCTCATCCAGGGTCTTGTCGATCCGGGAATCGCTGACGAAGCCCTGGTTGAAGGTGACCTCCGACTCGAGCGCCTCGGAGGAGAGGGTTGGCTCGAAGAAGTCGGCCGGATGAGGATAGTCCTGGTACCAGTTCGTGAACCCGGTCTGTGCCTTCGTCCGCCTCAGCCCGACCTGCTCGATGTACACCTGCTGGTCGAGCGTCTTGACGTCGGCATCGAAGCCGATCTCGCCCAAGACGTCGCGAAGGTAGTCGGCGATCGCAGGCCGGGGGTCCTTGTTGTTGGTCCACACCGTCACCTCCTCGCCCTCGTAGCCGGACTGCTCGACGAGCTGCCTGGCCCGCTCGAGATTCGGCCCCGCCGCCGGATCGCCGTACTTGCAGTCGAACTCCTCGTAGCCCGTCACCGACGGCGGCAGCATCGTGCAACCTGGATCTAGCCTGCCGCCGAAGATCCGCACCAGCGCGTTGCTGTCGATGGCGTAGTTGACGGCCTCGCGCGCTTCCTGCTTGTCGAAGGGCGGGAGCGTCACGTTCAGGAAGAAGTAGTAGACGTTCGCCGGGCTCGCCGCCTCCCGAAGGCGCTCAGGGTACTGCGCGCGCACCTCTGGGAGCTGGTCGCCGGCGGGATCCTCGGTCATGAAGTCGAGCTTCCCGCTGATCACGTCCTGCGTCATCCGCGTGACGTTGTCGCTGACGGCGATTTTGATCCTGTCGAAGTTGCCCTTTGGGATCCCCGGGATGTCCCGGAACCGCCGGTTCCGCTCGAGGACCCACTCGCGATTGAAGTCGACCACCTCGAGCGTGTATGGGCCAACTCCGGGGGGCGGCTGCTTTAGGCCCCTGGCCGGGGACTTCGCTGCCGGCGTCGGAGCGGCGTAGGGCTGGGCGAGCGCGAACAGGATTTGCGTGTTCGGCTCCGTAAGGGTGACCTCGATCTCGCCGGTCCGGTCGTTCGCCTCGATGCCGGCTATGTCCGCCTTGAAGTTGCCGCGCTCGGTGAACTCCGTGGCGCCCTGGATGCCGGTGTAGAACCCGGACCAGGGACTGCCGAGCTTCAGCAGGCGCTTGATCGTGTTCTCGAAGTCGCTCGCCTTCACCGGCGACCCGTCGCTGTACTCGAGCCCCTCGCGGAGCCGGAACGTGTACGTCCTGCCCCCGTTCGTCGGCTCGGGGACCTCCTCGGCCAGGGCGGGGATGATCTCGGTGCCGGCGTTCCCCTCCTGGTGGGCGTACGTGACGAGCGGCGTATACACCATCTGAAACGGCTGAACCGCCTGCAGCGACTGGATCAGGACCGGATCCGCGCTGTCCGGGCCGACGCTTCCGATCGCGATCTCGCCGCCGGTGTCCCGAGCCCCGCCTCCACCGTCGTCGTCGCCGCCGCCGCAGGCGGCGACGTCGAACACCGACAGGGCGACGAGCAGCACCGCTCCGCGTCTCCCGAGCTTGCCCAATTAACTTCCTCCGGTCTCGCTTTCGGCGCGGCGGCCAAATCTACCCGCCATGGGTCCGCGGAACGGTTACGCCTGGAACGAAAAATATCCGCTTAACCGCGTATTTCGCCACACCTTTGGGGGGTCCTACCGCTAGGCGCTGGCGCCCGGTGGGGCGCGCAGCATCTCCTCGCGCATCGTCGAGAGCGACTTGCGGATGAGGCGGGAGACGTGCATCTGCGAGAGCCCGACGCGGTGTGCGATCTGCGTCTGAGGCAGCCCCTCCTCGAAGCGCATCCGCAGTATCTCGCGTTCGCGCGGCGCGAGCCGGTCGAGCATCGGCTCGAGCGCGGCGCGGTGCTCGGAGCGCTCGAACTCGACGTCCTCGTCGCCGATGGTCTCGAGCGGATCGAGCTCCTCCTCGCCGCCGGGGCCGGCCGAGAGCGAGACCGTCGAGTACGCGGAGCCCACCTCCATCGCCTCGATCACCTCCTCCGGGGTGGTCTTCAGCTCCTCGGCGATCTCGGCGATGCTGGGTGAGCGGCCGAGCCTTCCGGTGAGGCGCTCGATCGCTCCGGACATCGCGGCATTCAGCTCCTGCAGCGCGCGCGGGACGCGGATCGCCCACCCCTTGTCGCGGAAGTGGCGCTTGATCTCGCCGACCACGTTCGGAGTGGCGTAGGTGGCCAGCGAGACCTCGCGCTCGAGCTCGAAGCGATCGATCGCCTTGATCAGGCCGATGGCGCCGACCTGCTCGATGTCCTCGAGCGCCTCGCCGCGGCCGGCGTAGCGGCGAGCGAGCGATCGCACGAGCGGGAGGTGGCGCTGGATCAGCTCCTCTCGCGCGGCGGTGTCGCCGTCGCGGTGGTAGCGACGAAGAAGCTCGCGGTCCTCCCCGCGGGCACGCTCCGGCACTGTGGACCGGCGCGGCGCTGTGCTCACGCCATGCCCTTCAGTTTCTCTAGTCGTACGACGATCCGCCCGTCTCCGGACTCCTCGACGCCGAACGAGTCGACGACCGTCTGCAGGATGCGACGGAGGGTCAGGTGCCCCGGCTGCACGTCGCCGTCGTGCAGCGCGTCCGCGACCGCGGACTCGCTCAGCGGGCCGACGTGTGCGCGGATGCCGCGCTCCCCCACCTCGAACGACAGGTGAACGCTGCCAACCTGGCCAGCCTCGGCGAGCAGCCGCTCCACGGCCAGCTGCAGATCGTCGATCTCCTCGAAGGCGAAGTCGACCCGCTCCGCGATGCCGCCGATGATGAGCCGGACGACTGCCTGGAAGTCGCCGGACAGCGGCGCGTCGAGATCGATTCGCTCCTGGTGCTCGCTCATTGGTGCTCCCTGATCGTTCCCTCGCCCACAATGCGATCGGCAGTCATGAGGCAGGCCAGCTGCCCGGGCGCGACGGCGCTCGCGGCCCGCGCCAGCTCGAGCTCGAGCCGGCCGTCGTCCGCCACCGCCCGGCATGGGATGCGCGGCGAGCGATAGCGCAGGCGGACCGAGTCGACCGAGGCGACGTCCCGGTACAGGCGCGCTCCTTGGAGCCGCACGCGAGTGACCGCGAGCGCCTCGCGGGGCCCGACGGTCACCCGGCCGGTGGCGGCGTCCCTCTCCAGCACGTAGAGCGGCTGGGTCGACGACAGTCCGAGCCCGCGGCGCTGACCGACCGTGAAGCTGTGCTGCCCGTCGTGGCGGCCGAGCACGCGGCCCTCGCGGTCGACGATCTCTCCCGCCCGGCGGAGCCGTGGTCCACCATGACGCCGGAGGAAGGCGCGCCCACCGAGCCCGGCCACGAAGCAGAGGTCCTGGCTCTCGCGCTTGTCGGCGACGGGCAGGCCGGAGGCGCGAGCCAGCCCGCGCACCGCGTCCTTCGTCAGGCTCCCGAGCGGGAACGAGAGCCGTTCGAGCATGGCCGGGTCGAGCCTGGCCAGCATGTAGCTCTGGTCCTTGCCCGGGTCGGCGGCCTCCCGCACCAGCGGCCCGTGCGAGTCGCGGCCGATGCGGGCGTAGTGCCCCGTGGCCAGCCGGGCCGCGCCGAGGGCGTCGGCCAGCGCGAGCATGCCGTCGAAGCGCACGTGCCCGTTGCAGCGGACGCACGGGTTCGGCGTGAGGCCGGCGGCGTAGCCGCCGACGAAGTGGTCCACCACCTCGCTGCGAAAGCGCTCCCGCAGGTCGAGGGTCACGTGCGGGATCCCCATCCGGTGGGCCAGGTCGCGGGCCCCGGTCACCGCCTGGGGAGAGCAGCAGCTGCGCTCGCCATCCGTGGCCGGGTGCGCCCACAGCTCGAGCGTCACCCCCACCACCTCGTCGCCCGCGTCGAGGGCGAGCTGCGCCGCGGCGGCGCTGTCCACTCCCCCGCTCATGGCCACCAAAGTGCGGCGGCGGCTCGGCTCGAGGCGCGGGGCGCCGGCACGGGCAGCGGCGCCGAGGGCGCGGTGGAGCGCATCCGCCGCGAGCTGGGCGGCGTGGCGCTTCGACGGCAGGAGGCCGCCGAGCGCGTCCGCCACGTCGTCGACCGTGACGCGCGCTGCCTCGACGAACGGGGCGTCCTCGACCAGCTCGACGGTGGCGCTGCCCGCGGCCTGCGCGGCGCCGCAGCCGTCGGCGTCGAAGCCGGCCTCGACGATGCGGTCCCCCTCCACCCGGACCGCGACCCGGACCAGGTCGCCGCAGGCGGCGCCGCCGGCTGCGCCGGCGTGCGGCCAGTCGGCGAGGGTGCCCAGCCCGCGCGGTGCGATCAGGTGCTCTTCGAGGCTCATCCGCCTGCCTAGCGTGACACATGAAGGGCGCCATACGGGCGCCCTCGATCAAATGGTGGCCCCAGCCTGCCGTCCGCCGGATTCGGGAGTTGGGCCTGCTGTCTTGCAAGCGTGGGTGTCCTCCGCGGCGGGCCTCGACCCAACCACGAGCCGGACTCCCATCCCGGTGGTGTTCGGCTCAACATGTACGGCCGGCTCGCGCACAGGCTCGGGCCGTACCCGAGGCTACCAGCGGTCGTTCCTGGGGGTCGCCGGCGCCTCCTCCACCCGCACGCCGAGCTCCTTCAGCTGGCGAGGGTCAGCCGGTGTCGGCGCACCCGTGAGCGGGTCGATCCCGCTCGCCGTCTTGGGGAACGGGATCACGTCTCGGATGGACCCGGCGCCGGCCAGCAGCGCAACCATGCGATCGATGCCGAAGGCGATGCCGCCGTGCGGCGGCGCCCCGTACGTGAGCGCGTCGAGGAGGAACCCGAACCGCTCGCGCGCTTCGTCGGGACCGATCCCGAGCGCGTCGAACACCTTCTGCTGCACCTCGGGCGTGCTGATGCGGATCGAGCCGCCGCCGAGCTCCCAGCCGTCGAAGATGACGTCGTAGGCGCGGCTCCGCCACTCGCCGGGGTCGGCCTCGAGGTCACCCGTGGGCGCCGTGAACGGGTGGTGGAGCGGGTCCCAGCGCCCCTCCTCCTCGTTCCACTCGAACATCGGGAAGTCCACGACCCAGAAGACGTCGTGGCCCCGCCGCGCGTCCTCGGCGACGTCCGCGCGGAGGCCGCCCAGCACGCGGGCGGCCACGCCGGGCTCGTCGGCCACGATTAGCACCGCCTCCCCCTCGCGCGCGCCGAGCCGCGCGGTGGCGCCCCCGATCTCCTTGTCGGAGAGGAACTTCGCGATCGGCGAGCGCCAGCGCCCGTCCCCGACGACAGCCCACGCGAGCCCCTTCGCGCCCAGCTCCTGGGCCCTCGAGGTGAGCGCGTCGAAGCGGCTGCGCGGCCAGTCGCCCCCGGCCTTGAGCGCGCGAACGACGCCACCCGATTCGATCGCGCCGCCGAAGACCTTGAAGTCGCTGCCCTCGAAGACGTCCGAGAGATCGACGATCTCGACGCCGATCCGCCGGTCCGGCCGGTCCGAGCCGTACCTCAGGATCGCCTGGTCGTAGGTGAGGCGCTCGAGCGGCAGGGTCACCTCCACGCCGCCGACGGCCAGGACCCTCTGGAGCAGGCGGTCGACCGTCTCGATCACGTCCTCCTCCTCGACGAACGCCATCTCCATGTCGAGCTGCGTGAACTCCGGCTGGCGGTCGGCGCGGAAGTCCTCGTCGCGGAAGCAGCGGGCGATCTGGAAGTAGCGCTCGAAGCCGCTGATCATCAGAAGCTGCTTGAAGAGCTGCGGCGACTGGGGCAGCGCGTACCAGGATCCGCGTACCAGCCGGCTCGGTACGAGAAAGTCGCGCGCGCCCTCCGGTGTCGAGCGGGTCATGATCGGCGTCTCGATCTCGAGGAAGCCCTCCTCGCTCAGGTGGTCGCGGATGGCCTTGACCACGTCGTGCCGGAGGATGACGTTGTCCTTCATCCGCTCCTTCCGGAGGTCGAGGTAGCGGTACCGCAGCCGCAGCTCCTCCCCCACGGGCTCGTCCTCGTCGACCTGGAAGGGCGGCGTCCTGGCGTCGGCGAGCTGCTCGAGCTCGCACACGACGAGCTCCACCTCGCCGGTGGGCAGGTCCGGGTTGACCGTGCCCTCCTCGCGCCGGACAAGCTCGCCGCTAGCCGTGATCACGTCCTCGGCGCGCAGATCGCCGGCGCGGGCGTGCGGGTCGGGGGCCTCCTCGGGACGGAAGACGAGCTGCAGCAGCCCGGTGCGGTCGCGGACGTCGACGAAGATCAGCCCACCGTGGTCGCGCCGGCGATGGACCCAGCCCGCCACCCGCACGGCGGCGCCGACGTCGCCGGCGCGGAGCTCGCCGGCCCAGTGGGTGCGGTAGCGGTTCGGGCTCGGGGGCTTCACCCGCCGACCTCCCGCACGAGCGCGAGGGCCTCGTCGGCGTCGGACGCACGCCGCTGCTCGCCGCTCCGCATGTCCTTCACGTCGATCACGTCTCCCACGATCACGGTCGACCTCGCGCCGATGCGGTCGGCCTGTCGCAGCTGGCCCTTCAGGGAGCGCCCGGCCTGCTCCATCTCCACGCGGAACCCCTCGTCGCGCAGCCGCCGCGCGAGGCGGAAGCCCTCTCGGGCGGCGTCCGGCTTGGCGAGCGCGACATATATACGCGAGTCCGCCGCGGGCTCGCCCTCGCCGGCCGCTAGCAGCACGCGCTCGACCCCGGCCGCCCAGCCGACCCCGGGCGTCGGCGGCCCGCCGAGCTCCTCGATCAGAAGGTCGTAGCGCCCCCCGCCGCCGAGCGCACTCTGCGCCCCCAGCCGCGGCGACTCGAACTCGAACACCGTCCGCGTGTAGTAGTCGAGCCCGCGCACGAGCGTGGGGTCGATCTCGTAGGCTAGGCCGGCGTCGTCGAGCAGCGCCCGCACGTCGGCGAAGTGGTCGGCGTCGTCGGCGCTCAGCCGGTCGAGCAGGTGCGGCGCGCCCTGCATGACGGCCCGGGTCCCCGGGTGGTCGGCGTCGAAGGCCCTGAGGGGGTTGTCGTCGAGCCGGGCGCGGACGTCCTCCGACAGCGCGTCCTCGCGCCCGTGCAGGTACGCGCGCAGCTCGTCAAGGTAGGCGGCCCTGGTCTCCGGCGTCCCTAGGCTCGAGAGCCGGAGCCTGGTCTCGCCCACCCCGGCCCGATCGAGGAGCTCGGCGAGCAGCAGTATCAGCTCCGCGTCGAGGCTTGGATCGTCCGAGCCGAGCGCCTCCGCCCCGAGCTGGGTGAACTGGCGGAAGCGCCCCGCCTGGGGCGCCTCGTGGCGGAAGAACGGACCCCAGTACCAGAGCTTCACGGGCTGCGGAAGCTTGTGCATCCCGTGCTCGACGTACGCACGACAGACCCCCGCGGTGTTCTCCGGGCGCAGCGTGAGCGATCGCCCGGCCTTGTCCTCGAAGGTAAACATCTCCTTCTGCACGATGTCCGTGGACTCGCCCACGCCGCGGGCGAACAGCTCGGTGTCCTCGAACACCGGAGTCTCGAACGGCTCGTAGCCCGCCTGGCCGAGCAGCTCGTCGGCGATCTTGAGCAACTGGAGCCGGAGGCGAGCGTCGGCGGGCAGGACGTCGAAGGTCCCGCGTGGGGCCTTCGGGTTCACGGGCGCTCCCCGGGGCGGCGGCTCCGAGCCACGACCGTTCTCCCGGGCGTGGCCACTATCTGGCGAGCTCGGCCAGGAACGGGTTCCTCGCGCGCTCGGCCCCGAGGCTCGTGATCCCCATGTGGCCGGGGTACACCGTCGTCTCTCGCGGCAGCGTGTCGACGAGCGTGCGGAGCGACTGGAGCAGCGTATTCCAGTCGCCGCCCGGCAGGTCGGTGCGACCGACCGAGCCCTGGAAGAGCACGTCGCCCGAGAAGACGGCCTGCTCGTCTGGGATCGAGAACGTGACGTGGCCGGGGCTGTGGCCGGGTGTGAAGAGCACGTCGATCCCGAAATCCGCCAGCTCGAGCCGCTCGCCGCCCTCGAGCGTGTGCTCCGCCTCATACGGCTCGAACGGGCCGAAGCCCGGCCAGGGCACGAAGGAGTTGATGTCGGCGAGCACGAACGCCTCTGCGCGCGGCACCCACACCTCGGCGCCGGTGGCGCGCGCCACCGGGGCCACCGCGCCCACGTGGTCGAAGTGCGTATGGGTCAGCAGGATGCCCTGGAGCGTCACCCCCAGCCGCTCGATGGCGCTGAGCAGCTTGTCGGGCTCGTCTCCCGGATCGACGATCAGGGCGTCGCTCGACCCGTCGCGGCGGAACACGTAGCTGTTCTCGGCGACCGGCCCCACTGTGAACATGCGCACGTCCATGGCTCTTGACTACTTCGACTGCGTCTGCCTTCGCCGCTGCCTAAAGCGATAGATCGTCAGGTCGGTCCCATAGCCAAGCGGGATGTAGAGGAGGAACATGAAGGCGGCGAGCGCGACACCCTGCGCGACGCTGCGCCCGAAGAGGAGGGTCACGAGCACGCCGAAGATGGCGGCGGCGATCGCGGCTCGCTGGGCGGACGACTTCCAGGTCGGCGGCTTGTTCCACCGCTCCGCCCGACGCTCGCGGGCGATCTTCTTGGCCTCCTCGCGCGTCCGCGGCCGGCCGGTCCGGCCGGCGCGCTCGATCGTTCCCGCCGGTGTGCCGCGGTGCTTGCGGGTGCGCTTGCGCTTCGTGTGGGCCATGGCCGTAGCGACGTTACCGGAAGCTTGCGAGTACCTCTTCGAGGACGTGCCGCTCCGAATGGAAGCCGCGCAGAGGGACGTCCTCCGGAAAGCCCTCGAACGCGGCGCGCGGCGCCAGGCCCACGAGCTCCGCCTCTGCCACCTCGGCGCGCTGCCGCACGTACTCGAGCACCTCCCGCAAGGGCACCGCGCGATGGTCGTGGACGTTGGTCGAGACCTGTGCCCGGCCGCGATCCTCGAGGTACACGCCGATCGCGCGCACCCCCGGCAGCCCGCCTCCCGACTCGCGCAGCCCGGCGGCGATCCTCCGCGCCGTCTCGACGTCGTCCGTCGCGAGGTCCACGTTGAAAGCCACAAGCGGCGGCCGTGCCGCGGCCAGCACGGCCCCGGCGGTGCGATGCAGCTCTTTCGGCCCATAGTCCGGGACGAGCTCGCCCGTCTCCATCCGGCGCTTCAGCTCCTGCGGCCCGCCGCGGCGGATCCAGGCGCGCTCGGCGTGCTCCGGGCGGGTGGCCAGCTCGCCGTAGAGGAACACCGGCACGCCCAGCTCCTCGCCGACGAGGCCCGCGGCGGTCAGCGCCTCGGCGCAGGCGGCGCCTCGCCGCTCGTCGCCGAGGTAGACGACCGGCATCACGTCGAGCGCGCCGACGTGCGGGTGGACGCCGGCGTGGACCGTCACGTCGATCTGCTCGACGGCCACCCGCGCAAGGCGGAGCAGCCCCTCGGCGAGCTCCCCTTGGGGCGCGGCGAGCGTGAAGACCGCGCGACCATGGTCGGGATCGGCGTGGAGGTCGAGCAACCGCGCCGGTCCGCAGCGGCGCTCGATCGCCTCGAGCGTACGGCGATTCCGTCCCTCGCTGACGTTTGGAACGGCGAGCAGGAGCGGCGGCCCGGGCATCCCGCCGAAGGCTAAACTCGGCCGCGCGGCTCCGTAGCTCAGCGGTTAGAGCGCGCCACTCATAATGGCGAGGCCGGTGGTTCGAATCCACCCGGAGCTATCCACAGCGTCTAGGAGACCACTGAAACGCGCGTCCCGTCGGGGGCCGCCCGGGATCGCTCCGGCACGTTCTCGACGACCACAGGACAGGCGGCTCAAGAGGCGGCGCCTAGGGCGTGCGCGCCGAGATTACGGCCAGGCTCCATCAGCCGGCCTCCGGATGGCGGCCGGACCGCGTCCGGTGTCCCGTCCGAGAGGAGAGGTTGTCGACTACAGACAGGCGCTACGGGGGCCCGACCGCAATCATCGCTTTCCCACGGCGGGCCCGGCGGACGGCTGGTAGGAGCAGCGCCGGCAGCGCGAACCACGCCGTCGGCGGCAGGCGGCTCAGGACGAACACGACGGCCGGGGCCCCGCAGGTCGTACTGCCATCCCGGTCCACGACCTCCGGCGCGGCACCGCGTGGCCCCGGCTCGATGCGAAACCTGGCGAGCCAGTCCAGTCGGCGTACGGTCGCGCGCAATCGTCGCTGGCGACCGGCGGTCGGGTCGATGCGGAGCACCCGATCCCGGGTCGATGGCACGGCCCAGATGACGAGCACGGCGATCGCGAGATACGAGAAGACCTGCACCGACGCCGACACCTCGATGGAAACGTGAAAGGCGACCGCGACCCACACGGCCGCGTAGCGAGTGCCGCGCGACCACAGTCCGATCGCGATGAAGAGCTCCGTCAGCACGATGATCTTGGCCGCTCCGGTGTGAAAAGTCCGGTCGGTGAGCACGGACACCGCCCAGTCCGGCAGCGGCGACGCCTCGAGCTCGCCCCTGGCCCGCACGATGCGCTGCCACGTGACGGTGCCGCCGAACCAATCGGGGTCGAGGAGCTTGCTCAGCCCGGACGCTCCATAGATCGCGGCGCACTCGAACCGGAGGAGCCACAGCGGCCAAGCCGGCGCCGTGAGGTCGAGCTTCGCTCGCCCCCGGCGCCGGCGGATCCACGCGTCCAGCGACAGCTCCCGCCCGCAGGGCGCCACCGCCAGCAGCCCGAGGACGATGGCCAGGTAGGCGCGATTGTTGTGGAAGTGCGTGGTCGAGAGGAACAGGTTGTAGGCGACGATCCCGAACGCCGTGGCCGTCGCCAGGCGGGTTAGGAGGCCGAGCGAAATGGCGACGGCCGAGGCCGCCGCGAGCCAGAGCAGGCCGACGTACACGGCCTCCGGCAGCTCCGGGTACCACGCGGCGTAGGGCTCGTAGAAGGCGTCGCTGTAGGTGCGCCCTTCCCGCGCGTCCGAGAGGAACGGCCGCAGATGCAGGAGCACGGCCGGGCCGGCCAGCACCCTCAGGAGCGCGAGGGCGCGCATGCTGACCGCACGGCCGAGCAACTCGTCGAAGCTGTTGACCACGCTCCTCACGCGCGACGGCGTGCCGGCCGCGGCCGTGTTCACCGTGCGCCCTCCCGGAGATCGCTGCGGAGGACACTGACCCGAGGCGGGTCGGCGTTGTGCCAGGCCGTGACGCGGGCCTCCAGGTACCGGGTTTCCGTGTCGCGGGGCGTGTTGTCTGCGACCCAGTCGAGCGCTGCCTCGAGGAACGCCAGCTGGTTGGCGAGCCCGGCATCCGCGTGGTGGCGGATGGAGGGGTATCTGAGGCCTCGGTCCTGGACGAGCTCGCGCCAGCGGTAGCCCGACCACGGCTGCTCGATCGAGACTCGCCGACCGCCCGCGGTGACGCGGACGACATCGGCGCGCCAGGTGCTCGACTCGGGGAACATCTGGAACCCGAACTCCTTGTGATCGGACCAGTAGGCTCGGGCCACGAACCCCAGCTGCAGGACCACCACGGCCACGACCACCACCCGCCGCGCGACGACCGTCACCCGCGACCTCACGCGGCTACGATGACACGCCGCGGCGTCGCACCGCGATGGGCCGTCTCGCGTTACGCCTTCATTGGCGGCTGGGCCGCACGTCGGCGCGGGGAACGTCCGGGGTGGTGGCGGCGGCATGCTCACGCGGGCGTCGCCGCGGGATAAATTGGGGGTATCGACCCGAGCGCGCACGTACACGGGGCGACGATCCTCAGCCTCATCTCCGTCGCCCAGGCGGCCGAGGGGCGGGAGCGTCCGCCGGCCTTGTCATGAGCAACGATCTGCAGGTGGTGGCGTTCGGGGGCGGCACCGGCCTACCGGTGCTCCTGAGGGGGCTGCGGGACACGGTCGGCGGCGGCATCACCGCGGTCGTCACCGTCACGGACGACGGCGGATCGAGCGGACGGCTCCGCCAGGAGCTGGGGGTCGCGCCCCCGGGCGACGTGAGGAACTGCCTGGTGGCGCTGGCGAGCCGCAGGAGGCTGGCGGAGGTGTTCGACTACCGCTTCGAGGCCGGGGCCGATCTGCGCGACCACGCGGTCGGGAACATCATCATCGCCGCGCTCACCGACATCTCGGGCGGCTTCTCTGAGGGCGTCCAGCAGGCGGCGCGGTTGCTCCGTATCACGGGCAAGGTGTACCCGGCGGCCACGGAGAGCCTCACGCTGGTGGTGCGCCACGCGGACGGGACCGTCACGCGAGGCGAGTCCCGGCTGCGGGAGGTCGGCTCGGCGGTCGCCAGAGTCGCCGTCGAGCCGGAGGGCGCTGCGGCGCCAGCGGAAGTCATCCAAGCCATACACGGCGCGGACGTCGTCGTCCTCGCCCCGGGAAGCCTGTTCACGAGCACGATCCCGGCGTTGCTCGGCGCCGGGGTCCCGGAGGCATTGGCGGGCTTCACGAGGCCGGTCGTGTATGCGGCGAACGTCATGACCCAGCCGGGCGAGACCTCGGGCTTCACGGTCGCCGACCACCTGCGGGCGATCACGGAGCATGTCGGGACCGTGGTGACTGACGTGCTCGTGCCCGCGGAGCGGCTGCCGGAGCGGGCGCTGTCGCGCTACCGCGCCGAGGGCGCCGCGCCCGTGGAGACCGACCGCGAGGAGATCGAGCGCCTCGGAATCCGCGTCTGGGAGACGCGCTTGATCCGGGAGATGCTGGACGCCGAGGTTCGGCACGATCCCGGCCGCCTCGCGCGCGCCGTTCGCAAGGTCGCGCGTCGCGCCCGTCGGGCCGCCGTCGAGGCGTAGGACGGGCGTCCTCCCCTCAGCCGTCCTTCCTCGCCGGCTCCCTCTTCGTCAGGCGGCCCTCGGAAAGGCCGTCGACGTCCACGTCGTCCAGGCTCGTCACCACCAGGTCGGCATCCGCTCCCGCCAGAAGATCCTCGTCGTCCGCCCGCGCGATCCCGAGCGCGGCCATGTCGCCCGCCTTTGCCGCCTGGATGCCCGACACGGCGTCCTCCACGACGAAGCAGCTCTCGGGCGGAACGCCGAGCTCCTTTGCCCCGGTCAGGAAGATCTCCGGGTGAGGCTTGCCGCGGGCGAAGTCACGACCCGAGATGTCGGCGTCGAAGAAGCCCAGCAGACTGAGCCCCTCCGTCACGAACCCGTAGTCGAGGCCCTCGTCCTCCGCGAAGGTGTCGAGCCGGATCTGCCTCAGGAATAGGCCGGCGTTCTTCGACGACGAGGCCGCCGCCGTGGGGATTCCGGCGTTCTTGACCGCCAGCACGAACCGCAGCGCGTCCGGGTAGGCCTCGAACTCGCCGGCCTCGATCAGCTCCACCACCATCCGCTGCTTGCGCTCCGCGTACTCCTCCGTCCGGCGCTCCGGGTCGGGAACCCCGAAGTAGTCGATGAGGGCCCGGGCGCCCTCCATGCGCGGCTTGCCGGACATGACCTCCTGGTAGACCTGGGGGGTGAACTTCTCGGGCGAGTAGGTCGTCTGGTCACGGATGTCGCTCCATTCCCCCTCCATCAGCTCCTGGAACGACCGCCGCCACGCCGGTTCGTGGGGTGAGTCGACGAGCACCCCGTCCACGTCGAAGATCGCCCCGCGGAAACCTGTCTCCATTGCTGCACCTCCCATGCTGGTCTAGTCGAGGCTGTACGTGGCCGTGTCGCCGGCGCACAGCTCGTGCACCTCGTCGCCCACGCCCACCCTGACCGGGCGGTTGACGCCGTCCGGCTGTGCCGTCACGGTGAGCTCTCCCCGGCTCAGTGCCACCTCGAGTGGAGCGCCGCGAAACCGCATTGCGAGCGAGAGTCCGTCGAGCCGCTCGGTCTCCTTGGGGTCGAAGTAGAGGACCTCGTCGCGGATCTCGCTCCCCAGGTAGGCACGCTGGATCAGGTCGAGCGTGCCCGACATCACCCCCATGTGGATGCCCTCCTTGGTGGTGCCGCCCTGGACGTCCTCGACGTCGCTCGTCAGCGCGGTCATGTAGCGATCCCACGAGCCCTCCGGGTCCATGTCGGCCATGACGCCTGCGTGGGCGATGAAGCTCAGCGTCGACCCGTGCGAGGTGCGCGCGTCGTAGTACTCGATGGTCTTCCGTGCCATCTTGGGCGTGTACTCGTAGCCGAGACGCTCGAAGAGCCTGCGCAGCTCGTCCGCCGGGAAGAGGAAGAAGAGCAGCACGGCGTCCGCCTGCTTCGCCAGCTTGTAGCGGTCGGGGTCGTCGCCCTCGGCGCGCAGGATGCGGTCGAGCCGCTGGATGTTGCCGTAGCGCTCGCGGTAGGCGTCCCAGTCGAGCTCCTCGAGGTCCTCATAGCCCTCGAACTGGCTGATGACGCCGTCGCCATGGAACGGGACGAACATCTTGCGGCTCATGTCCTGCCAGCGGGCGATCTCGTCGTCGCCTAGCCCGAGCCGCGCCCGCAATGCGGCGCGCCGCGTCTCGGACAGCAGCCGGAGGGCCTCCTGCGCGGTCTCGGCGATCCACGCCACGAGGACGTTCGTGTAGGCGTTGTTGCGGAGCCCTCCGTCGGCCGCGCCGGGGTACTTCTCGTGGAACTCGTCCGGCCCCATGACGCCGTGGATCTCGTAGCGGTCCCGCTCCGGGTTGTAGTGGGCGATCGAGGACCAGAAGCGGGCGATCTCGAGCATCATCTCGGCGCCGTGGTCCTCCATGAACTCCACGTCGCCGGTCGCCTGGTAGTAGTGCCAGACGTTGTAGAAGATCGCCGCGCTCACGTGGCGCTGGTTGTGGCTGAGGTCGGGCTCCCAGCGCCCGGACAGCGGGTTCAGGTGGACGACCTGGGTCTCCTCCTTGCCGTCGCTTCCGCTCTGCCAGGGGTACATGGCCCCGCGGTAGCCGGCCTCCCGGGCGGCGGCGCGCGCCTCGCCGAGGCGGCGGTAGCGGTACATGAGGAGCGCTCGGGTGACCTCCGGAAGGCGGAAGTTGAGGAACGGGTAGATGTAGAGCTCGTCCCAGAAGACGTGGCCGCGGTACGCCTCGCCGTTCAACCCGCGCGCGGGCACCCCCGCGTCGTGGTCGACGGTGTGCCGCGAGCACACCTGCAGGATGTGCGAGATGTGGAAGCGGAGCAGCAGCTGCACCCGCTCCCGACCCGGCAGGCTCAGGTCGCAGGTCCGCCATAGCTCGTCCCACGCCATGGCGTGGCCCTGGAAGGCCTCGTCGAATGAGGGATAGCGCTGGACGCTCCTTCCGGCGCTTCCAAGCGGCTCGCTGATCGCCCGGTCGCGCGACGTGTAGAAGGCGACCATCTTCTCCACGCGCGTGTCGGTGCCCTCCCGGACGTCGAACAACAGCACCTGCTGGATGTAGTCCCCGGTCTGGTAGAGGTCGCGCTCCACCTCGACCTTCTCGCCGTTCTGGAAGACCCGGGTGCGAGCCGCCTCCGCGATGTAGATGTTCGACTGCCGGGTCATCGTCTTCAGCGCGATGACCTCCGGGCCGAACGTTCGCGGTGAGACGGGGTCGAGGTGGCGGCCCTCGAGCCGCCGGTAGCGGGCGACGCCCCGGTTCGTGACCCGCCCGTCGATCGCCGTCACGAGCTCGACGCGGCCGGACCAGTTCTCGGGTGTGAGCGTCCACTCGATGCCGGCCTGGTGCATGCGGGCCATGCTCACGAAGCGCCTGCTCCGGAGGGTGGTCTCCCGGCCGGCGCGATCCCGGAAGCGCAGTGTGCGCGAGACCATGGCGTTCCGGATGTCGAGCTCGTGGCGGTAGGAGACGAGCTCGATGTTGGCGAACGCGATCGGCTCCTCGCCTTCGATCCGCAGCTTGAGCACGAGCCAGTTCGGTAGGTTCACGAGGTCCTCGTTGAGGACCGGGCGGCCGCCCATGATCGTCGTCTCGCGGTTGTATCCGCCGTGGGCGTACGTGCCGGGGTAGTGGACATCGCCGGCGTCCTCCCACTCGGCGGCCCCGCGGGTGCAGAAGTAGCCGTTGCCGGTCGAGGTGAGCGCCTCCCGCAGCCCCTCCGCCGCAGGTTCGAAGCTGTCGTAGGCGAGCGTGAACTGTGGGGTGACAACGGTGGATTGCGCCACGACGAACCTCCCTCTATCTGTAGGCGCCCGTCAACGTGCGAGCCTGTCCAGGAATCGCTCCACCTCCTCGGTCGAGTCGAGCACAAAGTCGGCGGCGGTCGTCCGGCCGCCCACCTCCGGGTCGTCGGCGCGGCCGACGAACACGCCGATCCCCCTTCCGGCCAGCGCCTCGAAGGCGTGCTCGTCCGTGATGTCGTCGCCGACGTAGATCGGCACCACGTCGTCCCGGTCGCGCCCCAGCGCGTCCAAGAGGTAGAGAACCGCCTTGCCCTTGTCCCAGTCGAGCTTGGGTTGTAGCTCATAGACCATCTTCCCGGGCGTGACCTTCAGCTCGTCGGCGTGCTCCTCGAGCAGCCGCTCCACGACCGCCTCGACGCGGGGCCGCTCTTCCTCGCTCACGAGCCTGTAGTGGGCGGCGACCGATGCCTTCTTGGGCTCGACGAGCGCGCCGTCGATCTGATCGAGCTCCTCGTGAAGCCGCGCGGTCACGCGCTCGAGTAGCGCACCGGAGCCCGCGGCGGCGTCGTGCTGGATCGCGCCTCCTTCAGGGCTCCAGATGTCGAACCCGTGGCTGCCGGCGACGACCAGATCGTCGACGCCCATGAGCTCCTGCACGACGGGGCGGTCGCGACCGCTGACGACGCAGACGGTGCAGCGCCGCGCCAGCCCGCGGACCGCGTCCCGCATGCTCTCCGAGATCACCGCATCCTCCGGCCGGTCCACGATCGGCGTTAGCGTGCCGTCGTAGTCGAGAAACACGGCCGGCCGGCGGCCACCGAGGCGCTCGGCGAGCTGATCGTGATCCGCCAGGGCGTGCGGCAACTCGGCGATGCTCGCGCCCCGCACCTGCATCAGTCGCCCCAGCAGTTCCTCACGCCGAAGGCCTCGTCCTCGGACTCGACGCCTTCCACGGGGTCCGCGGTGATGAGCTCGACGCCCGTGTCGAGGAAGCCGGATGGCGACGGGCCGCCGCGTACGGCCTCGGCGACCGCCTCCAGGCCCTCGCGCGCCATGTTCTCCGGGTACTGCTGCGAGGTGGCGTCGATCTCCCCCGTCCGGACGCCGTTCTTGATCGCGTCGCAGCTCCCGTCGATCGAGACGATGATCACGTCGTCCATGTCGCGGCCGGCCTCCTTCAGCGCGTCGATCGCCCCGAAGGCCGTCGGCTCGTTGATCGTGTAGACGATGTTGATACCCGGGTCCTCGTCCAGAAGCCGCGCCATGGTGGCCCTCGCGTTGTCCTCGTCGCCCTGGGCGTAGGCCGACCCGACGATCTCCGGATCGCCGTCGTCGATCCCGAAGCCGGTCAGGAACCCCTCGTGTCTGAGCTCGCCGACGGAGATGCCAGGCGCAAGGTCGAGCATCGCGATCCTGGGCTCGATGCCGTCCTCCTCGGCCTTTGCCTTCGCGTAGCGGCCGATGAGGTTGCCCGCCCGCCGGTTGTTCGTGGCGTAGAGCGCCTCGACGGCGGACCGGGGTTGCGTCGGCGTGTCCAGGGCGACCACTATCACTCCGGCTTCGCGGGCCGTCTCTATCGCGGGCACGATGGCGCGCGACCTGGCGGGCACGATCATGATGCCCTCCGCGCCGTCCCGCGTCATCTCCGCGAGCGCCCTCACCTGGCTCGCGTTGTCGACGTCGCTCTTGCCCGCCGCCGTAAGCAGGTTCACGTCGTTCTCGTCGGCGACATCCTCAGCGACCTCCCTCATCGTCACGAAGAAGGGGTTCTCCTCCTGCTTGGTGATGAGGCCGAGGGTGATCTCGTCCTCGCCGCTGCCGCACGCGCCGGCGCCGACGGTGAGCACGGCAGCGGCGCCCAGCGCCACGAGCCGTGGGGACACGTGCGGGGTGGTCATCAGTGCGCGCCCTCGGCCACGAGCTCCCCTCCGCCGCCCCGCCTCGTGCGGAGGTCGAACAGCGCGTAGCAGGCCACGAACGCCAGGCAGATACCCGGCACCGCGAAGGCCTTTGCTGCGTCGAGCTCATCCATGAGCAACCCCTGGACCAGCGGCATGAGCGCGCCGCCGAGGATGGCCATCACGAGCCCGGCGGCCCCGAACTTCGTGTCCTCACCCAGACCTTGCAGGGCGACCCCGTAGATCGTCGGAAACATCAGCGACAGCGACAACGAGATGAGCACGACGGCGATCAGGCCCACCATGTCAAGCGAGAACATCGCCACGAGGCAGAAGCCGACCCCGAGGGACGCCATGATCAAGAGGAGGCGCGTGGGTCGGAAGATTCCGAGCAGCCAGGTCATCACGAACCGGGCGACGAGGAACAGGAGCAGGCTGGCCTGGAGGTACCATCCCGAGTCCTCCGCGGGCACGCCCACGATGTCCTGCGCGTACAGGATCGTGAACGTCCACGCGCAGACCTGCGCCCCGACGTTGAAGAACTGGGCGGCCACCCCATAGCGGTAGTGGCGGTTGTGCCACAGCCGGCCGAGCGCGCCGCTTCGGCTTGCGCCCTCCTCCTCGTGCTTCGCCTCGGGCGGCGTCTCCATCTTCCGGAAGGCGATGAGGAGCCAGATCAGGATGAGCACGCAGGCGATACCGAGGTAGGGGCCGAGCACCAGCGCCAGGTCGTCCTCCTGGCTCTGGCGCAGCTCCGCCGGGCTCAGGATCGTCTTCTCCGCCTCGGAGGTGAGCTCAGGCAGGATGAGCACTGCGCCCAGCAGCACGCCGATGTTCGCACCGACCGGGTTGAACGCCTGGGCCAGGTTGAGCCGCTGGGTGGCGCTCTCCTCAGGCCCCATCGCGATCACGAAGGGATTGGCGGAGGTCTCCAGGATGGACATCCCGGCCGCCAGCACGAACAAGGCGGCCAGGAAGAACCCGTAGACCAGGGCCTCACTTGCGGGGAGGAACAGGAGCCCGCCGACGGCGGCCAACCCCAGCCCGGCCAGCACTCCGACCTTGTAGCCGAACCGCCGGTTGATGAACGCCGCGGGGATGGCGAGCGTGAAGTACGCGCCGTAGTACGCGAACTGGACCAATGCGGACTGGGCGTTCGACATGTCGAAGATGCTGCGGAAGACGCCGACAATCACGTCCGTGAGGTTGGCCGCCACGCCCCAGGCGGCGAAGCAGAGGATCAGCAAGATGAAGGGGACGGCGAGCTTCGGGTAGACCAGCCGGGCCTTCCGCGGTTCCGGTCGTACAGCCGGTGCTGCTGCCTCCATCGGTACCTCTCCCTTCGCCGCGGTTGAGCGCCCAGGGTCCCCGAGACGATCCGTCGCGGAAACGTACCGAAAAGCACAAGAGTCTGTCTGCCGTGCGGACCACTTCCGCTGCGGCCCAGGTGCGAGAGGCTTACTTCTCGTCCATGAGTCGGAGGTCGGAGGGCTCGCGCAGGAGGTCCTCGAGGATCTTGTTGCCCTCGGTGTTGTAGGGCTGTTGCATGTGCTCCTCCCAGGCCGCCTGAGAGCGGAACATCTCGAGCATCACCCAGTTGTCCGGGTCGTCTCGAGGCTGGACGAGGTGCATGAAGACGCAGCCCGGCTCCTCGACGCTGTTGCGGCGCATCGACTGCAGCTGCGCCTCGGCCTCCTGGCGCCGATCGGGCCGGGGCTTGATCGTCACGACCAGGAAGACGGCGCGTTCTTCGTCGCTCATGGGCCTCCCTTACCCGGTCCCTGCCCGCGGTGCTTGGCGGAGCGGGAACAGGGTATGGTGGCTCCCCCCCCAGTAGGAGGAGGACCGCCGTGGGCAAGATCGTCACGCTGGGCGAGGTCGTGGCCGACGTCTACCGGGAGCGGTCGCCTTCCGCCGTCGAGCTCCCGTTCACCGCCCGCCCGGGCGGAGCGCCGGCGAACGTGGCCGTCGCCGCCGCACGGCTCGGAGTCGAGTCGGGGTTCATAGGGAGGGTGGGCGACGACCTCTTCGGTGACTTCATCCTCGACGCCCTAGCGGCGTCGGGCGTGGACACCTCCGCGATCCTCCGCGACCCGCCGCCCACGCGCACGACGCTGGCGTTCGTCGAGATCTCCGAGGACGGCGACCGCGAGTTCACGTTCTACCGCTCGGTGCCGGCCGCGGACGAGCTGCTCGCGCCCGAGGACATCAAGCGTGAGAGCCTCGTGGGCGCGTCGTTCGCGAACTTCGGGAGCATCCCGCTGATCAAGGACCCGGTGCGATCGGCGACGCGCGCGTTCGCCGAGCTCGCGAAGGAGATGGACGTCGCCGTCGCCTTCGACGTCAATCTTCGGACCCATCTCTGGGACAGCCTCGACTCGTTCCGCGAGACGATCGACCCGATCCTCGAGCTCTCGACCGTGGTAAAGGTGAGCGAGGACGAGCTCTCGCCGGTACTCGGGGTCGACGACGAGGGAGAGGCGGCCCGGATGCTGCTCGACCGCGGCGTCACGCTCGCGCTTGTGAGCAAGGGAGGCCAGGGAGCCCTCTACGCCACTGGGACGTTCCAGGGGGACGTCCCGGCGTTCCCGATCGACGAGGTGGTGGACACGACGGGAGCGGGAGACGCGTTCCTCGCCGGCACGCTGACCCACCTGGCGGAGAACCCGGGGTGGCCCGAAGACGAGGCGTTGGTGAGCGAGGCGGTGCGCCGGGGGACGGCGGCCGGTGCCCTGGCCTCCACTCAGTTCGGCGCGATGAAGGGGCTGCCTACCGGGGACGAGCTCGAGCGCTTCATGGCCGTCCGGAGCTAGCGCAACCGGCGCATCGACCGCGCACGGCCGGTCAGCCGCCGCTGCGACGGCGCGCGGACGCCTCGCCGGCGCGGTCATCCCCGTCTGGGCAACGAGCCTCGCCTCACGTGGGGCCGCTGAGGCGCAGGCGTGGGGCCGACGGCTGCGAGGATCCGGGCTTGTGAGCGAGCTGCGTACGGCCCACACCTCGGAGCTGGACAGCGCGACGCTCGGGGCGACACGGGCGCTGCTCGACGTGGTCTTCGACGATTACTTCAGCGACGACGACTGGGAGCACGCCCTGGGCGGAGTGCATGTCCTGGTGTGGGAGGGGGACGAGCTGATCGGGCACGCGTCGGTGGTCCAGCGGCGGCTGCTGCATGGCGGGAGTGCGCTGCGCTGCGGGTACGTCGAGGCCGTCGGTGTGCGCGCAAACCGCCGTCGGCGGGGCCACGGCTCGGCCATTATGGAGGCGGTCGAGCGAGTGGTGCACGGCGCGTACCTACTGGGGGCGCTCGTCGCCAGCGGCGAGGGCGCGGCCTTCTACGCGGCGCGCGGCTGGCAGCGCTGGCGAGGGCCGACCTCGACGCTCACGCCGACGGGCATCGAACGCACCCAGGAGCACGACGGGGAGATCTACGTGCTGCCGGTGGCCGCGCCGCTCGATCTGTCGGGAGAGCTCACCTGCGACTGGCGCGACGGCGACGTCTGGTGATGGCCGGGCCTCGACCCGGCGAGCGCCGTCTCAGGCAGTCCGTTGCGCGCCAGGAGCTCGTCTAGGTAAAGGCGCTCACTCCGGTTATGTCCCGGCCGACGATCAGGGCCTGCATCGTCTCGGTGCCCTCGAAGGTGTAGATCGCCTCGATGTCCGCCATGTGGCGCATCACGTGATAGTCGAGCAGGATGCCGTTGCCGCCGAGCAGGTTGCGGGCCTCGGCGATCACCTGGCGCGCCTTGACCGTGTTGTTCATCTTGGCGAGCCCGGCGATCGTGTCCTTCAGCTTCTCCTGTTCGACGAGGCGGCCAAGCTGCAGGCAGTAGAGCTGCATGGCGGTGACGTCGGCCAACATCTTCGCGAGCCGCTCCTGGATGATCTGGAAGCTCACGAGCGGCTTGCCGAACTGCTCGCGCTGGCGGCAGTAGGTCAGGGCGGAGTCATAGGCCGAGACCGCGTGGCCCAGCGCCATCCAGGCGCACGCCTGGCGGGTCGCTGCCAGCACCCGGCCGGCGGCCTTGAAGTTGTTCGCCCCGGGCAAGCGGCTCGCCTCCGGAACGCGGACCTCGCGCAGGTCGATGTCCGCCTGCCAGACCGCGCGCACCGAGACCTTCCCCTCGATCCTCCGCGCCTCGTATCCCGGAGTATCCGTTTCGACGAGGAAGCCCTTGACCTGCCCATCCTCCGTGTCGCGGGCCCAGACCACCACCACGTCCGCGATGGTGCCGTTGCCGATCCAGCGCTTGACGCCGTCGATCACCCACTCGTCACCGCCGCGGCGGGCCGAGGTCTCGAGCGCCACGGAATCCGAGCCGTGCGTGGGCTCGGTGAGTGCGAAGCCTCCGATCCTCTCGACGCACGCCATCTCCGGCAGCCAGCGTCGCTTCTGCTCTTCCGAGCCGAGCATCGCGATCGAGCGCATGGCGAGCCCCGCCTGCACGCCGACGAAGGTGCCCAGGCTGCCGTCGCCTCGGTTCAGCTCCATGTGCACGAGCCCGGCGGCGATCGGGGTCATCGGCGGGCAGCCATAACCCTCGATGCCGTCGCCGATCAGCCCGAGCTCGCCGAGCCTACGCGCGAGCTCCAGCGGGAACTCGGCGCGCTCCCAGTAGTCGCCGATGACGGGCAAGAGCTCGTTGTCCACGAAGCGGCGGGTGCGCTCCAGGTACTCGATCTCCTCCGGCCGCAGCTGCTCGCGCAGCAGGAAGTAGTCTGTCCCGAGGGCCTTCCCCACGTCGGCGTAGGTGGGCGCGGCGCGGGCCGGCGCCGCGACGTCGGCGCTCATCGTGTTGCCTCCACCGGCGCCTTTATCTCCCGCTTGAGGATCTTCCCGGTCGGGCCCTTCGGCAGCTCGTCCACGAACCAGACCTGACGCGGGTACTTGTAGGCGGCCACCCGGCCCTTTACGAAGTCGCGCAGCTCCGCCTCCGTGACGTCGACATCCGGCTTCAAGCCGATCGCCGCGCCCACCTCCTCCCCCAGCTCTGGGTGGGGGATGCCGATCACCGCCGCCTCGCGGACGGCCGGATGCTCGTAGATGACCTCCTCGATCTCCCGCGGATAGACGTTGTAGCCGCCGCGGATGATCATCTCCTTCTTGCGGTCGACGATGAAGAAGTAGCCGTCCTCGTCGACCCTGGCCATGTCGCCGGTGCGGAACCAGCCGTCCCGGTCGATCGCCTCGGCGGTGGCCTCCGGGCGGTTCCAGTAGCCCTTCATCACGTTGTGGCCCCGGATGACGATCTCGCCGACCTCGCCCTGCGGCACCTCGTTGCCCTTGTCGTCCACGACCTTCATCTCGACCCCCTCGATCGGGGTGCCGATCGAGCCGACCTTGCGCTCGCGGTCGGGATGGTTGAAGGAGGCCACCGGCGAGGTCTCAGACAGTCCGTAGCCCTCGAGCAGCTTGCAGCCGAAGGCGTCCTCGAAACCCCGCAACACCTCGGCCGGCATGGCCGCGCCGCCCGACACGCACAGCCGGAGCGTGGAAGTGTCGTAGCGCTCACGGTCCTCCACGTGCAGCATCCCGGCGTACATCGTCGGCACGCCCTCGAAGACCCTGACCTTGTCTCGCTCGATGATCTCGAGCGCCTTGGCGGCGTCGAAGCGCGGGATGAACGTCACGCAGCCCCCGGCCCGGATCGTGGCGTTGAGGGCGCACGTCTGCCCGAAGGAGTGGAACAGCGGAAGTGCGCCGAGGGTCACGGTATCCTCGCCGAACCCGAACATGCCGTTCACGACCTCCACGTTGCGGGACAGGTTGCGGTGGGTCAGCTCGGCCCCCTTCGGCTTCCCGGTCGTCCCCGAGGTGTAGAGGATCACCGCGGTGTCGTCCTCGCCGCGCTCCGCGACCTCGGGCTCGGGTTCGACGCCGGCCAGGAGCTGCTCGAACTCGCCCGGCTTCACGAGCACGCATTCCGCGCCGGCCTCGGCGGCGCCCTTCTCCGCCGCGTCCGCGAACTGGTGCCAGGCGAACAGGAGCTTCGCCTGCGAGTCGCCGAGGTAGAACGCGACCTCGCGCTCCTTGAGCAGCACGTTCATCGGCACCACCACCCCGCCCGCCCGCAGCACGCCGTAGTAGCAGCCGGCGAAGTAGGGGACGTTCGGCAGCATGATGCCCACCCGGTCGCCGGCGGTGACGCCGCGGTCCGAGAGCAGGCGGGCGACGCGCGCGCTCGCGTCGTCGAGCCGGGCGTAGGTCACCTCGGCGTCATCGAGCTTGAGCGCCGTGCGCTCCGAGCTGCGCCGGGCGGACTCGGTCAGGATGGTCGCGAGGTTCATGTCGTTCCTCCCTCTGGTAAATCACTTCGCCAGCACGTAGGTACCCGGTGCCCGACCGGCGACCTTGTAGTGGCTGTTGCCGAGCGATGGCGGCGCCGGGCGCATCCGCCCCGAGCGCTCCGCAAGCCAGGCGTCCCAATCCGTCCACCAGGTGCCGCGGCGCTTCGGCGCGCCCTCGAGCCACACCTCTGGCAGCGGCGGGTTGTCGGCGTCGCGGGTGTGATAGCTCGCCCGCTCGTTGCCCGGTGGATTGACCATGGCGGCCACGTGGCCGCTCGTCGAGAGCACGAAGCGCGTGTTGCCGCCCAGCAGCTGGGTCGTCAGGTAGGCGTTCTCCCAGGGCACGATGTGGTCGGCGATAGCCGCGACCACGTAAGCGTCGACGGTGACCTTGCCGAGATCCACCGGCGTGCCGAGCACGGTCAGCCCGCCTGGCTTGGCGAGCGAGTTCTCGAGCGCCAGCTGGATGAAGTCGCGATGGAGCCCCGCGGCCATTCGCGTCACGTCGGCGTTCCAGTAGAGGATGTCGAACGCCGGCGGGTCCTTGCCCAGCAAGTAGTTGTTCGCGACGTACGACCAGATCATGTCGTTCGGCCGCAGCCAGGCGAACACGCCCTCCAGCGCCCTGCCGTCGAGATAGCCCCTGCGGGCGGAGTCGGCAACCGCCATCGCCGCACTCTCCCGGCTGACCAACGCGCTGACCGTGCCCGCGCGCTCGTTGTCGATCACGCATACGCCAAGCGTGAGCCCCGCCAACCGATCGAGCTCCCCCTTGGCCGCCAGGTGGCCCGCCACCGCGGCGGCGGCGATCCCCCCGCTGCAGAGGCCGAGCACGTGAGCGCGCTCGACCCCCGCGATCGAGTGCGCGGCCGCGAGCGCTTCCAGGATGGACTCGCAGTAGGTCCCGAGGTCCCAGTTCCTGTGGCGCTCGTCCGGGTTGCGCCACGAGATGGCCAACACCTGCTGGCCCTGCCGCACGTAGTACTCGAGCATGCTGCGGCCGGGCGCGAGGTCGGTGATGTAGTACTTGTTGATCATCGGCGGCACGACGAGCAGCGGCACGGAGCGCACCTCGTCGGTCTGCGGCTCGTACTGGATCAGCTCGAACACCTCGGTTCGCAGTACGACGGCGCCGGGCGTGACGGCCAGGTCCTTGCCGACCCTGAACTTCGACATGTCGACGCTCGCCGGCAGCCGCGGCGGTGTCGCAAGGTCGCGCACAACGTTGCGGGCGCCGCGCGTGAAGCTCGTTCCGCCCGTGTCGATCGCCCTCTTGAGCGCCTCCGGGTTGGACCAGGGGTAGTTGGTCGGGGCCAGCGCGTTGACGACGTTCTCGACGGCGAAACGCACCCGGCGCTCGTCCTGCAGGTCCAGCTCGGCGTCGGCGATCACGCCGTCGAGCGCCTGGCCGACGGCGAGGTAGGACTGCATCAAGCGGCGGAAGAGCCAGCTCTCCCGCCATGCCGCGTCCCCGAAGCGGCGGTCCCCCCGCGGCGGCTCCCCCTCCGCGCTGCCCGCGACGATGCCGGCCAGACTTCCCCCAAGCTCGGCCGCCCGCCGAGCGATTCGACCGGGGCGGCGGGCGAGGGCCCCGGCGAAGCGCAGGGTCGGACCCACGGGCAGAAATCGCTCGCGGGCGCTGGCGCTCGCGTCGGTGAGCAGCACGTCGAGGGCGGCAGCCGGCGCTCGACGGGCGTACCTGCGCCTGCGTTCTCGAGCCGCGGCCCGATCGCGTACCGGCTCCGCGTTCTGCCTCGGTGCGCTGGTACGGCTAGCCATCGCTCTCTTCTTACCCGGACGCGGCCCCGGCACCATCGGGTGCCACACTGCCCTTCGTGAACCTCGACGAGGGCGGCGCCCCGGCGTTCGATCCGGTCCCACCGGGCGCCGGTGAGCGCGTCGGGCGATGGTGGGGCAACCACCCGGCGGAGCTTCGCTGGCAAGCCGAGGCGGCGCGCCTTCTCGTGGATCCGGTCTTCTACGGACGCGAGGTCCCGCACGGAGACGGCCGCCCCGTCGTGCTGCTGCCCGGCTTCCTCGCAGGGGACTACACCCTCGGCACGATGGCCTTATGGCTACGTCGGCTCGGGTACCGGCCGTCCCGGTGCGGCTTCCTGTTCAACGTGGACTGTTCCGAGCGGTCGCTAGGCCGCGTGGAGGACACCGTCGACGCGATGCACCGCCGGTACGCCCGGCGGGTGGCGGTGATCGGCCACAGCCGCGGCGGCCACTTCGCGAGGGCGCTCGCCGTTCGCCGCCCCGATCGCGTGTCGCACGTGGTCTCCCTCGGCGCCGGGCTCAACCGTCCCTACGACATCAGCGCTCCCGCCATGGCGGCCGTGGCGGCCGTCCGCGCGGCGCACCGGCGCATGAGCGACCGAGCTCGCGAGCGCGGATGCCTGAGCGAGCGCTGCACCTGCTCGTTCGCACAGGCGTACGCGGCTCCGTTCCCGTCTGCGGTGCGCCTGACGAGCATCTACTCGAGGGGCGACGGCGTGGTGCGCTGGCGGTCGTGCGTGGTGCCGTACGCGCACACCGTCGAGGTCACCGGTAGCCACGTGGGCCTTGCGTTCAACCGGAAGGCCTACCGGGTGATGGCGCACGCGCTCGCCGCGCCCGAGCGGTAGCCGGCTCCCGGCCGCGCCTCAAGCGAGCAATGCCGCTGGCGCCGTGGTAGGCACCGGCTCGGCGGCTCGCTCTACGCCGGGGCCAATCGGCCGAGGCGGGGCCGTGCGGGCTCGGCTCGCACGCTCGCGAGCGCCTAGTTCCGACCACCGCCCACCGGGAAGTCGCGGCTGCGCACCTTCTGCGGTAGGTTTCTTCCTAGAAGGCTCCGGGGACAAGGCCCTACCCCCGAGAGAGAAGGCGTGTCGGAACCGCTCATCCAGAAGGCGACCGCGAACCACGACCCGGCGGTCGACGAGGCAGGCAGCAGTCGCGGCCTGACCCGCGGCCAAGCGATCGCGGGAAGCGTCGCGGCCGGCGGAGCGCTGGCGGCGGCAGGGATACTCGCCGGCGGCTTGCCGAGGCTCGCCGTCTCGAAGCCGTCGCGCGAGCAGGACGCGCGGGTGCTGGAGTGGCTGTTGCAGGTGGAGTACCTCCAAGCCGGCTTCTACACCGAGGTGGAGCGCCGAGGCGCGCTGCGGGGCGAGCTGCGCGAGTTCGCGGTCCTGGTGGGGCAGCAGGAGCGCGCACACGTGAACGCCCTCGAGAGAGCTCTCGGCCGCAACAGCTCGCCGAAGCGACCCGCGCTCGACTTCGGCGATGCGACGACCGACTCCGACCGGTTCATACCCACCGCCGTCGAGCTCGAGGAGATCGCGGTGGCGGCGTTCAACGGGCAGGTGCCGAACCTGACGAGGCCGCGGGTGATGACGGCGATGAAGATCGTGTCGGTGGAGGCACGTCACGTCGGCTGGGCACGTGATCTGGCCGGCCGCAACCCGGCCCCTCAGCCCGCCGACAAGCCGGCGACACAAGAGCAGACCAGAGCGGCGATGAACGCCACGGGCTTCATTCAGTAGCCAACGGACCGTCGGTCAGCTGCTCTTGCGGCGGCGGCGGCGAGGAGACCGATACATGTCCGACCTTACCCTTGAAACGGTTGACCGGTCCGGTGCGATTGCCGAGACGTTCGACGAGCTGACCGCAGGCACGCGCGCCGACTTCTTTCGGAAGGCGGTGATCGGCGGCACCGCCCTCACGGCGGCGCTCGAGACCCCAGCGCTGGCACAACCGCGCAACACGGCGAAGGACATTGCGATCCTCCGGTTCGACCTCAACCTCGAGTACCTGCAGGCGGCGATGTACGGCGAAGCCGAGCGTCTCGGGCAGATCGGCCCGAGGACGCTCGATTGGTCGCGCGTCGTGGGCGCCAACGAGCGCGGGCACGTGCGCGCGATCCGCGGCCTGCTGGGTCGGGACGCGGTCAAGAGCCCCAGCTTCAACTTCCGCGGCGTGACCGAAGACGACCGCCTGTTCACGGAGACCGCGGTCGCGTTCGAGGACCTCACCGCGGCGCTGCTGAAGACGCAGGCGATCCAGGTCGATTCCCGCCACGTGCTGGCGGCGCTCGCTTCCCTACACAGCGTCGAAGCTCGCCACGCCGCCTGGATCCGCCACATCGCTGGGATCGTGCCGTCGGCCGATGCGTTCGACGAGCCGACGTCGAAGGCCAAGGTCGTCCGCCTGGTTGACTCGACGAACTTCGTCACCTCGGTGCCGAGGACGAAGGGTAGGCGGCGGCCGGGGTATACGGGGTGAGGGACGCGCGACCCACCCGTCGCACGGGGCTCCGCGCCGCCCTCGCGCTGGCCGCTCTGATGATCGCGGCGGCGGTCGCAGTCGTCTTCGTAGGCGGGTCGTCCGGGTCGTCGTCGGCCGACCCGGCGCTTCCCCCGCCGCCGCGATCGGCGCTCGCGCCAAAGAACGTCCCGCTCGGCCCTACCCCCGCCGCCCTGTGGGCGCCCGTCCTGGCCACGACGGCCGCCCGCACGGGACCGGCGGAGCCGACCGTGGCCGCCGAGGTTCCCGCCCGAACGCCGGAGGGAACGACCAACATCGTGCTCATCGTCGGCCAGACCGAGCGTCGGGCGGGGAAGCTCTGGGTGGAGGTGCGCGTGCCCGGAACGCCGGACGACGTGCGCGGCTGGATGCCCCGAAGCGCCCTAGGCGGGTACACCCCCGTTCGCACTCGCCTTGTCGTCAACCGCGAGCGGCTCCGGGCCACGCTGCTCCGCGATGGCCGGCCGGTGTTCCGAGCGGCGATCGGCGTCGGCGCGCCGGCGACCCCGACACCGAGCGGTGACTTCTACATCCGCAATCAGCTGCACAAGTACCGCAGTCCGTTCTACGGGCCCGTGGCGTTTGGGACGACCGCACGGTCGGCTAACGCGAGCGACTGGCCCGCGGGCGGCTGGGTCGGCATCCACGGCACAGACCTTCCCGAGCTGATACCCGGCCAGGTCTCGGCCGGCTGCATCCGGATGACCAACCGCGACATCCTGCGCCTGGCTCGGTCGATGCGGGTCGGCACGCCGGTGACCATCCGCTGATGGCCCCGAAGCGCACCGGCGCGCGACTCCTGATCCTGGTGATGGGCTGGGCAGCGTTCATGGTGGGCGGGCAGTCCGCGTGGGCGCAACGGGACCGCGAACCCTCCCCGGATCGCGTGCAGCCGCCCACGGAGCTCTTGGAAGAGTATCCGTTTGAAGAGGGCGGGCGGCTGCGGAGCCGTGCGCGCGCGGATGCACGGCAGGTCGACGCCCCCTCCGCCCAGGTCCCCGTCAGCGAGCCCGCCGCGGAAGGTGGCGAGGGCAGCTTGCAAGTGATCTGGCTGGTCCTCGGGGCGGCGGCCGCGCTGCTCGCGCTCGCGGTGGCCGGACGCCGCGTCCTGCGAACGGCGGGGGGCGGGGCGGCGAACGTTCCCGCGCCGAAGGGAGAGAGTGCACCACCGCCGGCGACGGCGCCGCCGACGTCCGGATCAGGAGAAGCCCAGGCCATTCGCGGGCGCGCAGACCGCCCACCGAAGAACAGCTACGCGGTCGTGAACCAGAAGGGCGGGGTGGGAAAGACCACGGTCTCGCTTGCGCTCGGAGCGGCGGCGGTAAGGCGGGGAAGCCGTGTCCTGCTCCTGGACCTCGACCCCCAGGCCTCGGCGACCTCGGTGCTCGGAGCGGACGTCGAGGAGGGCCCCACCTTGACCGACGTAATGCTGGGGGGAGACCACACGCTACGCGACGCGGTCCGGGCCACCGGGTGGGGGCTGGACCTGGCCCCGGCGGATCGCAAGCTGCGCGCGGCGGACACCGGCGTCGTCGTAGGTGATGAGGCGGTCTTGCCGCGGCAGCTCAAGAACGTGGACGACTACGACCTCATCCTGCTCGATTGTCCACCCAACCTCGGGGCGCTCACGATCAACGCGCTCGCCGCCGCATCCAACGCTCTGGTGGTGACGGAACCGACGTTTCTCGCGCTGCACGCAATGGAGGAGCTCTTCGACACGCTACGTGACGTCGCCGAGGAGCGGAACCCCTCGCTCGAGATGGCAGGGGTCGTGCTCAACCGGGTCGAGACAACGGCGGAGCACAAGCACAGCGTGGCCGAGGTCCAAGAGAGCTTCGGCTCGCAGGTCTGGGAGCCGCACATACCCAAGCGGGCGATCCTGCAGGACGCCATGCGCCGGGGCGTCCCGCCTCAGGACCTGCAATCGCATTCGCACTACGCCATCGAGGTCGCGGAGATCTTCGACGCGCTCGCTCTGCGGATCGAGGCGTTTCAGGCGAAGCAGTGAGACGACCTGGAGGCGGCGCGCGCCGCCCTCGAGCGGCTTCGGCGGGGCCGGCGCCCGCCCAGAGCGGCCGGCCGCCTCCGGCGGCGCCGGGAGGCGGCCGACCCCGGCTACACCTGCGCCTGGTAGGCGCGGAACGCGCGGGTGACGAGCATCGTGCAGCGCACCGCGAACCCGGCCAGCAGGTCGCAGTAGCCGAACACGGCGCCCCAGTCGGTGCCGCTCTGGACGGCCTCGCGTCCGGCCACGATCGCCCAGTCGACGGGGTCGTAGTCGGCGACCGTCGCCACCCAGTTCGGGATCAGGTTCTCCTGCATGTACGCCGTCGACAGGAACGTCAGCGGCGGCTGGAGGAACGTGACCGCCCCGATCAGGCTCTCCTCCTGCCGGGCCACCAGCGCCAACGCATTGGTCGATCGTCGACATCCCGTTCCAGCCGCTCGAGAAGAAAGCCGTCATCACCAGCACGCCGGGGACGAGGTGCTGCTTGTAGTCACCTCCCTCAAAGCCGGGGATGTCGACCACCCGCGGAACAGCTCGCCGAACAGGAGCAGCCAGATGACCGGCTGCGCCAGGACGATCGCGATGAGCCAGGGTTGCCGCCAGAGGGCAGCAGGTCGCGGACCGTGAGCGCCCACGCATCCGAGATCGCGGTCATTCGCTTTCCTCCTTGTCCTGGTTCTTGTCCGCCTCCGCGAACGAGCGACCCGCATAGCGCAGGTACACGTCGTCCAGCGACGGCCGTGCGACGGTCACCGTGGCGACCGGCACCGAGTGCGCGTCTAGCGCGGCCAGCACCGCCGGCACCGCCCGGGCGCCGTCGTCGACGCGCGCGTGGAGCGCGCATCCCTCCATCAGCACCTCCCGCAGTCCGGGGGACGCCCCTGAGCGCCGCCTGGACGTTGCCGTTCACGTTCGCGCCCTCGAGCTCGACGTGGACGGCGTCGCCCTGCAGGCTCGCCTTGAGCTCCGCCGGAGAGCCCTCGGCCACCACGCGCCCGCGATCCACGATCGCGACCTGCGAGGCCAGCTGGTCGGCCTCCTCCATGTACATCGAGCGGGTGCGTTCGCTCAGCTTCGACTAACCGAGCCACTCCTGAATCCTCACGGGCACCGCGAGGGCGGAGAAGTCGCCCTTGTCGCGCATCTCCTCCGCCGCCCTCGCCATCGCGCCGAGGGCCACCCAGGTCAGAGCACCGCCGACGCTGACCCGCTGAGCGCCCGCCTCGACGATCTCCCCCATCGACAGCGCCGCGTGCGCCAGCACGTTGAGCGGCTTCGAGACGGCCTCGCAGACCGCGCGGATCTCGTCGCCGCTTCGCAGCCCGGGCGCATAGAGGACGTCGGCACCGCCCCTCTCGTAGGCCTGGAGGCGGCCGATCGTGTCGTCCAGATCGGGGTTACCGCGAATGTGGTTCTCGGCCCGCGCGGTCAGCGTGAACGGGAAGCGGAGCCGCCGCGCCGCCTCCGAGGCCGCCGCCACCCGCTCCGCGGCGTGATCGACGCCGTAGATCTCGCCGCCGCGGTCGTAGTCCTCGACCGAGCCGCCCACCGCTCCCGCCTCGGCGGCCCGGCTGATGGCCGACGCCGCGTCCTCCGGGTCGGGCCCGTGTCCGTTCTCCAGATCGACGGAGACGGGGAGGCTCGTCGCTCGAACGAGCGTCCGCACGTGATCGACGACCTCGTCGAGCGTCGTGTCGCCGTCGAGGCGCCCCAGCGTGAAGGCGAACCCGGAGCTGGTGGTGGCGAGGGCCTTGAAGCCGAGCGCCTCCAACACCCGGGCCGAACCGGCGTCCCACGGGTTCGGGATGATGAACGGCTCGCCCTCGTGGAGGGCACGGAAATCTGCGGCCTTCTGCTCCTGGCTCGGCGGCACGGGCACCTCGTTCCGTCCGGTTGGCGATCATGCGGAGCGTAGGGTTCGAGCGATGGAGAGGTACATCTGCGTGACCTGCGGGACGCAGTTCGCCGCGTCGCAGAGCCCGCCCCGGTCGTGCCCCATCTGCACCGACCCGCGCCAGTACGTCCCGCCCGCGGGCCAGGGCTGGACGACGCTGGCCGAGCTCCGCGCCGACCACACGAACGCGATTCGCGCCGAGGGCGATCTCGTCGGCATCGGGACTGAGCCGTCGTTCGCCATCGGCCAGCGCGCGCTGCTCGTCCCATTCGGCGACTCGAACGTGCTCTGGGACTGCATCACGCTGCTCGACGACGCGACGGCAGACGAGATCGAGCGTCGTGGAGGCCTGGCCGGCATCGCGATCTCCCACCCGCACTACTACTCGGGCATGGTGGAGTGGGCGCACCGGTTCGACTGCCCGATCCACCTGCACGCGGCCGACGCTGAGTGGGTAATGCGGCCGGACGCCGCCATCCAGCACTGGGACGGCGACGTCCACGACCTCGGCCACGGGCTGACCCTGCTGCGTGGCGGTGGACACTTCCCCGGTGGGACGATCCTCCACCTGGACGACGGCGCCAGCGCCCTGCTGACCGGGGACATCATCCAGGTCATCCCCGACCGCACCCACGTCGCGTTCATGTGGAGCTATCCGAATTACGTTCCTCTCCCCGAGGCCGCCGTCCGTAGCATCGCGGCGGCGGTCGAGCCGTTTCGCTACGACGCCATCTACGGCGCCTGGTGGGGCTTCGTGGTCCCGACGGGGGCGAGGGACGTCGTCAGGCGCTCGGTGGAGCGCTACGGCGCCGCGCTGCGCGGCGAGCTCTGAGCCGAGTCGCCGGCGAGACACGCGCGTCCTCGGCGCGATCGCCGCGTCACCTGGCGCCCCTCAGGCGGCGCGGAGCTCTCCGCTCGGCGCCGGTGTGCGCGCGTCCGGCCGAGCGCAGCGCGCCTGCGCCAGCTCGGCGCTGAGTCGGCCGGCGGACAGGCGCCCGGACAGGAAGGCGGCGAGCACCCGCTGCTCGCCGCTCGTCAGCGACCTCGGCGCGATCCTCGCTCGATGGGCCATCGTTCCGGTGGTTCGCGATCCTCGCCGTTCCTCCTGCTGGAACCTCCTGACAACGTTCCACCCGAACCTGCGGTCCCCCGAGAACCGCCATGCGGCGTCCTCGGCGCTGCTACGTCGGCTCCCTGCGTCCTTGCCTGGCGGCCCCTGGACCTCGCATTTGCGGGAAAGGTTGTGTGACGGCCCAGTGATGCACACGCTCACTCGCAGCCAAGTCGTCCCGGCCCTGTCCGAGGCGGTCTTCGAGTTCTTCGCCGACCCCTTCAACCTCGAGGCGATCACACCACCGTGGCTCCGCTTCCGGATCGTCGGCCCCCGACCGATTGAGATGCAGGCGGGCACGCTGATCGACTACCGCCTGGTCCTCCA
>JACVRW010000090.1 GCA_014534235.1 Thermoleophilaceae bacterium
CACCAGAGGAGAAGGAGCGCGGGATCACGATCGCCACCTCGCACGTGGAGTACGAGACGGAGAACCGTCACTACGCACACGTCGACTGCACCGGCCACGCCGACTACATCAAGAACATGATCACCGGCGCCGCTCAGATGGACGGCGCCATCCTCGTGGTCTCCGCGGCCGACGGGCCTATGCCGCAGACGCGCGAGCACATCCTGCTCGCTCGCCAGGTGAATGTGCCCTACGTCGTCGTGTACATGAACAAGACCGACATGGTTGACGACCCCGAGCTGCTCGAGCTGGTCGAAGTCGAGGTGCGCGAGCTCCTCAGCGAATACGAGTTCCCGGGCGACGATGTGCCGGTGATCCAGGGCTCGGCGCTGAGGGCGCTCGAGGGCGACGCCGCCGAGGAAGAGAAGATCATGGAGCTCGCCTCGGCGCTTGACAGCTACATCCCCGAGCCGGAGCGTCCGCTCGACCGCCCGTTCCTGATGCCGGTCGAGGACGTCTTCTCGATTACGGGCCGCGGGACCGTGGCCACCGGCCGTATCGAGCAGGGCGTGATCCACACCGGCAACCAGGTCGAGATCGTGGGAATCCATGCGGACGTCAGGAAGACGGTCGTGACCGGCGTCGAGATGTTCCGCAAGATCCTGGACGAGGGCCAGGCCGGAGACAACGTCGGTTGCCTCTTGCGCGGCGTCGGCCGAGACGAGGTCGAGCGTGGGCAGGTGCTCTGCCAGCCGGGCTCGATCACGCCGCACACCAAGTTCAAGTCGCAGGTGTACTGCCTGAAGAAGGAGGAGGGCGGCCGCCACACGCCGTTCTTCAACGGCTACCGTCCGCAGTTCTACTTCCGGACGACCGACGTGACGGGGGTGGCGAACCTCCCCGAGGGCACCGAGATGGTCATGCCCGGCGACAACGTCGAGATGACCGTCGAGCTCATCCAGCCCATCGCCATGGATGAGGGCCTGCGCTTCGCGATCCGAGAGGGCGGCCGCACGGTCGGCTCGGGGGTGGTCACCGAGATCATCGAGTAGGGAGCCTTCGAAGGCGAGTTCTCCCCGGGGGCGGGTGACGTTCTCAGCCCGCCCCCGAATCTGTCAGACAGATGGCAACGCTCACGCAAAACAAGATCCGAATCCGGCTGAAGGCCTACGACCACTCGGCGATCGAGACGGCCGCCAAGGAGATCGTGGACACGGCCGTGCGCACGGGCGCCTCGGTGTCCGGGCCGGTTCCGCTGCCCACCGAGAAGAACGTCTACTGCGTGATCCGCTCGCCGTTCAAGGACAAGGACTCCCGGGAGCACTTCGAGATTCGCACGCACAAGCGGTTGATCGACATCCTGCAGCCGACCCCCAAGACGGTGGACTCACTGCAGCGGCTCGACCACCTGCCGGCGGGCGTGGACATCCAGATCCAGCTGATCTGAGCCGGGTGATGGCAGGGCTACTCGGAAGAAAGCTGGGAATGACACAGATCTTCGACCCCGAGGACGGGCACGTGGAACGCGTGACCGTCATCGAGACGGGCCCCTGTTTCGTCACCGCGATCCGCCGCGCCGAGCGCGACGGCTACGACGCCGTCCAGGTCGGCTTCGACGAGGTTCGGGAGAAGAAGTTGACGAAGCCGGAGCTCGGTCACGTGACGAAGGCGGGCGTTGGCGCGCTGCGGCATCTCCGCGAGTTCAGGGGCGACCCCGGCGAGCTCGAGGTCGGGGCCGAACTGAGGCTCGACTCGGTGTTCGAGAGGGGTCAGACCGTCAAGGTCTCGGGCGTGTCGAAGGGCAAGGGCTTCCAGGGCACCATCAAGCGCCACAACTTCCACCGCGGGCCGGTCTCGCACGGCTCCCACAACATTCGCGCGCCCGGCTCGGTCGGCGCGTCAGCCGATCCCTCGCGCGTGTTCAAAGGTCTCCGCGGACCCGGCCAGATGGGCGCGCGGCGTGTGACCCAGCGCGGTCTCCAGGTGGTCGACGTGCGCCCCGACGAGAACCTCCTTCTCGTGCGCGGCTCGGTGCCCGGGCCGACGGGATCGGTCGTCGAGATTCGGAGGGACGGCTGATGGCCACCGCGCCGTACGTCGGCGGGCGCTCCGGCGGCCTGGACCTGGACGACGCCGTCTTCGGCGAGCCCTTCCACGGGCCGCTCGTCCACGAGGCGGCACGCGCCGAGCTGGCCGCGCTTCGTCGCGGCACGGCCTCGACCAGGACTCGCGGAGAGATCGCGATGACGGGCGCCAAGGCGTGGCGCCAAAAGGGAACCGGACGAGCCCGCGCGGGCGCGCTGTCGACGCCTCAGCGCATCGGCGGCGGCGTGGCGTTTGGCCCGAAGCCGCGGGCGTTCACCGTGAGGGTCAACCGCAAGGCCCGGCGGAAGGCGCTGCGTGCGGCGCTCACGATGCACGCCGAGCGGGGCTCGATCGCTGCTGTGGATCCGGCGTCGTTCGACGTGCCGTCTACGAAGGCCGCGGTGGCGGCGCTCGATGCACTCGACGGCGATGGGCACGTCCTCGTCGTTCTCGACGACGGCGAGGAGGTCTGTGCCAAGTCCTTCCGCAACATCCGTGACGTCTCAGTGGCCCACGCCGATCAGGTCGGCGTAGCGGACGTGGTCCGCGCAGCGCGGCTCGTCGTATCACAGGCGGCGCTCACCCGCCTGACCGAGAAGGCGGTGGCGAAGTGAACGCCCGCCAGGTGATCGTTCGTCCCGTCATCTCCGAGAAAAGCTACGCGCTGCTCGCGGCGGGCAAGTACACCTTCCGAGTGCACGAGCGGGCCAACAAGACCCAGGTGCGCCAGGCGGTGGAGGAGATCTTCGGCGTGCGGGTGACCGGGGTCCGCACCGCCTGGGTCCAGCCCAAGCCGAAGCGGCGCGGCTGGACGTCCGGACACCGGCGACGCTGGAAGAAGGCCGTGGTGACGCTGCACCCGGACGACTCGATCGAACTGTTCGAGGGACAGGAGCTGGGCTAGGCCATGGCACTCAAGAAGCACAAGCCAACCTCGCCGGGGCGGCGGTTCGCGACCTGGCTCAGGCACGAGGCGGTGACCACGAGCGAGCCGGAGAAGTCGCTCACCGAGGGGCTGAGCAAGTCCGGCGGGCGGAACACCAAGGGTCGCGTGACCGCGCGCCACCGTGGGGGTGGCGCAAAGCGCCGGTACCGCAAGATCGACTTCAAGCGTCGCAAGGACGGCGTTCCGGCCAAGGTGGCGGCGATCGAGTATGACCCGAACCGCAGCGCCCACATCGCGCTGCTCCACTACGCGGACGGCGAGAAGCGCTACATCCTCGCTCCGGCCCGCATGAAGGTGGGCGACACCATCATGTCCGGGCCGGACGCCGACATCGCGCCGGGTAACTGCCTGCCGCTGAGCGCGATCCCGACCGGCACGACCGTCCACAACGTCGAGCTGTCGCCGGGGCGCGGCGGCCAGCTCGGCCGCTCTGCCGGCACCGCCATCCAGCTCGTGGCGAAGGAGGGCCGGTACGCGACCCTGCGGCTCCCGTCGAGCGAGATGCGGATCGTGCCGGTCGAATCCCGCGCCACCGTGGGCGTGCTCGGGAACGCCGAGCATGAGCTGGTCGACCTCGGCAAGGCGGGTCGTGCGCGGCACCGCGGCAAGCGCCCGCAGACCCGCGGCGTCGCCATGAACCCCGTGGATCACCCTCACGGCGGCGGCGAGGCCCACCACACGCCCGGCGGGCACCCCGTCACGCCCTGGGGCGTGCCGACGCTCGGCTATCGCACCCGCAAGAAGCGCAAGGCGTCCGACCGGTTCATCGTCCGCGGCCGCCGGCGAGGCAAGAAGGGGCGGAGGTAAGGCGTGTCGCGTTCATCGAAGAAGGGCCCGTACGTCGAGGAGCGCCTGATGCGGCGCATCCAGCAGATGAACGAGGCGGGCCAGAAGCAGATGATCAAGACTTGGTCGCGCTCGTCGGTGATCTTCCCTGAGATGGTGGGGCACACGATCGCCGTCCACGACGGGCGCAAGCACGTGCCGGTGTTCATCTCGGAGTCGATGGTCGGCCACAAGCTCGGCGAGTTCGCGCCCACCCGCGTATTCCGCGGTCACGCGGGCAGCGACAGGGTGAGGATGCGATGACCGCGGCGAGGCGACAGGCGCCAGAGGGCGGCTGGGACTCGCTCAAGATCGACGAGCTCCGCGACGAGCTCGAGGCCCGCGGCCTGTCCAGGTCGGGGAAGAAGGAAGAGCTGGTGGCCCGCCTGATCGAGGACGACGCGTCGGAGGCGACGCCCGCGGCAGCGCCGGAGGCTGCGCCCGAGGCGGTCGCCGAGGAGGCAATCGCTCCGGAGCAGCCCGCCGCGGAGCCGAGCGCGGACGAGGTGGCCGAAGAGGAGCCGGCCGAGGAGGCGGAGTCGGCCGCCGAGGAAGAGGACGCCGCCGAGGAGCAGCAAGCCGAGGAAGAGGACGCCGCGGCCGAGGCCGAGCCGGCCGCCCCGTCGCGTCCGGCCGAGGCCGCGACGGCGCGACCCGCTCCGGCGGCGTCGCAGCGGGACGGCGCTCTGGTTATCCGCGCCCGCGCCAGGTACGTCCGCAGCGCGCCGCGCAAGGCTCGCCTCGTGATGGACCACATCCGCGGCAAGAACGTCGAGCAGGCCCAGGCGATCCTCCGCCACGCGCCGCGCGCGGTGTCCGCCGACATCCTCAAGCTCCTCAACTCGGCCGTCGCCAACGCCGAGTCGACGTACGAGCTTGCGCCCGACGAGCTCAGGATCGGGCGTGCGTTCGTGGACGAGGGCCCCACGATCAAGCGCTTCCGGCCGCGGGCTCGGGGGCGTGCGACGAGGATCCTCAAGCGGACGAGTCACATGACGATCGAGTTGACGACCGAAGGGAACGGGAGGTAGCCATGGGCCAGAAGGTCCATCCCGAGTCACTCCGGGTCGGCTACATCCATGACTGGAAGTCGACCTGGTTCAACGAGCGGGAGTTCTCTGAGTACCTCTTCGAGGACATCCGCATTCGCCAGCACATCGAGAACAAGCTCGCGCACGCCGGGCTGTCCACGATCACGATCAAGAAGAACAAGAACGAGGTCGAGGTCAACATCCATACGGCTCGTCCCGGGATCGTGATCGGCAAGTCCGGCTCGGAGGTGGACGCCCTCCGCAGGGACCTCCACCGGATGACCGGCAAGGCCGTGAAGGTGAACATCCTCGAGATCAAGCGGCCGGAGCTGGACGCGAGGCTCGTCGCCCAGTCCATCGCCGAGCAGCTGCAGAACCGCGTCGCGTTCCGGCGGGCGATGAAGCGGGCGCTCACATCCGCCATGCGGTCGGGCGCCAAGGGGGTGAAGATCCAGGTCTCCGGGCGCCTCGGCGGCGCGGAGATGGCGCGCACCGAGGGCTATTCCGACGGCCGCGTTCCACTCCATACGCTGCGCGCGGACATCGACTACGGCTTCTACGAGGCCCGGACCACCTTCGGCCGCATAGGCGTGAAGGTGTGGATCAACAAGGGCGAGATCATGCCCAAGGGGTTCGCGCAGGACCTCACCGAGCTCGAGGCCCCGCAGGCCGTGGGCGCCGGTGGCGGGCGCGGCGGGCGTGGTCCGGGCGGGAGTCGTGGCCAAGGCGGTGGACGCGGTCCCGCCGGCGGCCGGGGCCGGCGCGACGGCGCCTCGGCGCCGCGAGGCGGCCCGCAGCCGCCGCGCTCCCCAGGAGGTGACACCTGATGCTCCAACCGAAACGCGTCAAGTGGCGCAAGGAGCATCGCGGCCGCATGCGTGGAGACGCGAAGGGCGGCACCCGGGTGGAGTTCGGCGAGTACGGCCTGAAGTCGCTCGAGCGCGGGTGGGTGACCAACCGGCAGATCGAGGCGGCCCGTATCGCGATGACCCGCAAGATCAAGCGCGGCGGCAAGGTCTGGATCAACATCTTCCCGGACAAGCCCTACACGAAGAAGCCGGCCGAGACCCGCATGGGCTCGGGCAAGGGCTCGCCCGAAGGATGGGTCGCCGTCGTGAGGCCCGGCCGGGTCATGTTCGAGCTGTCCGGCGTGCCGGAGCCGCTTGCCCGCGAGGCGATGCGGCTGGCGGGCCACAAGCTCCCGGTCAAGACCAAGTTCGTGCTGCGCGAGGGAGCCGGACAGGGATGAAGTCCGTCGAGGTGCATAACCTGGAGGACTCGCAGCTCGTGGAGCTCGCGGACAACGCGCGCAAGGAGCTCTTCAATCTGCGCTTCCAGCACGCGACCGGTCAGCTCGAGAACACCGCGCGGCTGAAGCAGGCGAAGAAGGACCTGGCGCGCGCCCTGACCGTGGCGCGCGAGCGCGGGATCGACGTCGAGACGGAGATCCGCAGGCAGAAGAAGGCGAATGACTGAGACCGAGCAGAACGTGAACGGGGAACAGGCGCCCGAGGTGGGCGCGGAGGCGCCCACGGAGGAGGAGGCCGCAGGGCCGGGGGCGCCTCCTCCCGACCCCGCCGAGCAGCTCCCGCCGAAGGAGCGGCGCAAGCTCGCGCGCTCCACGAAGACCGGCGGCGCCGCGCCGCAGCGCTCCGCTGAGGAGCGCGCGCGCGAGCGCGCGGAGCAGCGCCGGCAGAAGGCACGGCGCCGCCGCGCCTACCGGCAGCAGATGCGCGAACGCCGCAGGTCCGAGGGACCCCGCGCCGAACCGCTCGCCCCCGAGCCGAGGGCCCGGGGCGTCCGGAAGGTGCGCGAAGGCGTGGTCGTCTCGGATAAGGCCGACAAGACGATCACGGTTCGCATCGACGTCGCCCGCCCGCACCGCATGTACAAGAAGGTGGTGCGGACCTCGTCGACCCTCCACGCCCACGACGAGGGGAACGCCGCCCACGTCGGCGACACCGTGCGCGTGGTCGAGAGCCGACCGCTCAGCCGCACGAAGCGCTGGCGCCTCGTGGAGGTTCTGGAAAGGGCGAGATGATCCAGCAGGAGTCCCGCCTCAAGGTCGCCGACAACACCGGCGCTCGCGAGATCCTCTGCATCCGCGTGGCCGGGGGGTCGCGCCGACGCTATGCCGGCGTCGGGGACGTCATCGTCTGCACCGTCAAGCAGGCGATCCCACACGGCTCGGTCAAGAAGGGCGACGTGGTGAAAGCCGTGGTGGTGCGCACGAAAAAGGAGTTCGGTCGCGACGACGGCACGTACATCGCGTTCGATGAGAACGCCGCTGTTCTGATCGACGCCCAGAACAATCCGCGCGGGACGCGCATCTTCGGGCCGGTCGCCCGCGAGCTGCGCGAGCGGAACTTCATGAAGATCGTCTCGCTCGCTCCGGAGGTGCTCTAGGTCATGGGCCTGAAGATCCGGCGCGACGACACCGTCCGCATCATCGCCGGCAAGGACCGCGGCAGAACCGGCCGCGTGCTGCGAGTGGAGCCCGCGAAGCAGAGGGTTTACGTCGAGGGCGCGAACATCATCAAGCGCCATACGCGCCCTCGCACGCTGCGCGACACGCAGCGCGCTCAGGAGCTCGGCGGGATCGTCGAGAAGGAGGGCCCGATCCACATCTCGAACGTTATGCTGATCGACCCGGACACCGGCGAGCCGACGCGGGTGGGGATAAAGCGCGACGGCGGGCGCCGCGTCCGCGTCGCGAGGAAGTCGGGCAGGGAGATCGACTGATGGAAGCGACCGCCCAGGCCCAGATCCCGCCGCGGCTCAAGGAGCGCTACGAGCAGGATATCCGTGCGCGAATGGAGCAGCGGTTCGGCTACAGGAGCCCGATGGAGGTCCCGCGGATCGAGAAGATCACGCTCAACATGGGCGTCGGCGACGCGAAGCAGGACGCGGACATGCTGCAGGCGGCCAGCGACCAGCTCGCCACCATCACCGGCCAGCGGCCGAGCGTGCGGCGCGCCCGCAAATCGATCGCGGCGTTCAAGCTCCGCGCGGGCATGCCGGTGGGAGTGAGCGTCACGCTCCGGCGCGCCCGCATGTGGGAGTTCCTCGACCGACTGATGTCGATCGCAATACCGCGGGTCAGGGACTTCCGCGGGCTGAACCCCCGGGCGTTCGACGGCCGCGGCAACTACTCCATGGGCGTGCGTGAGCAGATCATCTTCCCGGAGATCGACTACGACGCGATCGACCAGGTGCGCGGCCTCGACGTGACGATCACGACAACTGCCTCGACCGACGAGGAGGCCTACTTCCTCCTGCGCGAGCTGGGCATGCCGTTCGCGCGGGAGGGCGGGCCCGGTCAGGACATGGAGGCACAGCGCGACGCCGAGGACGAGCGGCGCAGGGAGGAGGCGCGCGCCAGGGCCGCGGCCGAGTCCGCGGCCTACGAGGAGCTCAACGAGGAACGGCCCGAGGCGTACGAGGCGCCCGCGGGGGCCGAGGCGGCGTCCACCGAAGGCGAAGAGAGCAAGGAGTAGATGGCCAAGACGTCACAGATCGTCCGCCAGCAGCGCGGAGCCAAGTACACGACGAGGACCTACAACCGCTGCCGGCGCTGCGGCCGCCCCCGCGCGTACCTGCGCAAGTTCGGGCTCTGCCGCATCTGCCTGCGCGAGATCGCCCACGAGGGCATGATCCCGGGCCTGACGAAGTCCAGCTGGTGATGCAGACCGACCCGATCGCAGACTTCCTCACGCGGATACGCAACGGGGCGCGCGCCGACCACGACGCGGTCGAGATGCCCGCTTCCAAGTTCAAGGCCGAGCTGGCCAGGATCCTGCGCGACCAGGGCTACATCGAGGACTTCTCGGTCGAGCCCACCCGGGTCGGCCGCGTGCTGCGCGTGCAGCTCAAGTACACCGACGACCGCAGGCCGGTCATCCAGGGCCTCGAGCGGGTGTCGAAGCCCGGCCGGCGCCGTTACGTCGCGGCGCGAGAGGTGCCCAAGGTCCAAGGCGGGATGGGGACCGCGATCGTCTCCACCTCCCGCGGCGTCATGACGGGCCACGACGCTCGCCGGGCGGGCGTTGGCGGCGAGCTCGTAGCGAAGGTGTGGTAACGCGCGTGAGCCGCATCGGAAAGCAGCCGATCTCGCTCCCGGACGGCGTGGAGGTCAGCATCGAGCCGGAGCTCGTGAGGGTGAAGGGTCCGAAGGGCGAGCTGCAGGAGCGGGTGAGCCGGGCGATCGACGTGAGGGAGGAGGATGGCCAGGTGGTCGTCACCCGTCCCTCCGACCGCGGCGAGCACCGGGCGCTGCACGGCCTCACGCGCAGCCTGATCGCGAACATGGTCGAGGGCGTGACCAATGGATTCGAGAAGCGGCTCGAGATCCAGGGCGTCGGCTACCGCGCGCAGCTGCAGGGGCGCAAGCTGGTCCTCTCGCTCGGCTACTCGCATCCGGTCGAGATGGAGGCGCCCGACGGCGTCGACTTCGAGGTGCCGGCGCCCACCCGTGTCGTGGTCCGGGGGATCTCGAAGCAGGCGGTGGGCGAGGTGGCGGCGGGCGTCCGCAAGCAGCGCCCGCCTGAGCCCTATAAGGGCAAGGGCGTTCGCTACGAGGGCGAGTACGTCGCCCGGAAGGTCGGGAAGCGGGCATGAGCCTCGCCACCAGGCCCCAGGCGCGGCTGCGCCGGCGGCGTCGGGTGCGCGCGAAGGTTCGCGGCACGGCGGAGCGGCCGCGGCTGTCGGTCTTCCGCTCGAACCGCGGCATCCAGGCGCAGCTGATCGACGACCTCGAGGGGAATACACTGGCGGCGGTCAGCTGGACGGAGGGTGACCTCAGGTCGCTCCGGCCGATGGAGCAGGCCCGGCGGGCGGGCGAGGTCCTGGCGGAGCGCGCCAAGGCGGCCGGCGTCGAGACCTGCGTGTTCGACCGCGGCGGCTACCGCTTCCACGGCAAGGTCAGGGCGCTCGCGGAGGGGGCACGCGAGGGAGGACTGAGGTTCTAATCGCTACGGTGAGTCATCCAGATGGCGTCTAGGGACAGGACACGCGACCGCGAGCGCGGCCAGGACCTGCAGGAGCGGGTCGTCGAGATCAACCGCGTGGCGAAGGTCGTGAAGGGCGGCCGCCGCTTCTCGTTCACCGCTCTGGTCGTGGTCGGCGACGAGAAGTCGCAGGTGGGTGTCGGCTACGGCAAGGCCAACGAGGTCCCCGTCGCGATCCAGAAGGGCGTGGAGCGGGCGCGCAAGAACCTCTTCAGGGTGCCGATGCACGGTTCGACGATCACCCACGAGGTGACCGGTCACCACTCGGCGTCGCGCGTGCTGCTGAAGCCGGCGTCGCCCGGCACGGGCGTGATCGCCGGCGGCGCGGTCCGCGCGGTGCTCGAGCTGGCCGGCATCCGTGATGTGCTCTCGAAGTCGCTGGGCAGCCAGAACGCGATCAACCTCGTCAAGGCCACGGTGGTGGCGCTCCGGTCGCTGCGGAGCCCGGAGGAGGTGGCGGCGCTGCGCGGGCTCTCGGTGAAGGAAGTGCTGGGGCTCGAGCCGCTCGGCGGCACCACGGACGGTGGCCCCGAGGCCGAGCAGCAGCCGCGTGCCGACCGGACCGCGGGCGGCGAGGAGGCGCCTGCCACGGCGGAGGCGCCTGCCACGCAGGAGGCGCCCGCCTGATGGCGACCCTCAAGATCACTCAGGTGAGGTCGGTGAACGGCGGAAGCCGCCGCCAGCGAGAGACCCTGCGAACGCTCGGGCTCGGCAAGATCGGCCGGACGAGCGAGCGCGAGGACGGTCCGGCCGTCCGTGGCCTGATCCACACGGTGCGGCACCTCGTGGAGGTCCGGGATGGCTGAGGAGCGCATCGGCCTGCACTCCCTGAAGCCGGCGCCCGGCTCGCGACGGAACCGGAAGCGCATGGGCCGCGGCGACGGCTCCGGCATCGGCAAGACGTCCGGGCGCGGCCATAAGGGCGCGGGCGCCCGCTCTGGCCACCGCAACCGGATGCGCGTCGAGGGTGGCCAGACCCCGATCCACATGCGGCTTCGCAAGCTCCGCGGCCCGCACATGAAGAAGTCGATGCCGTTCGAGAAGTTCCGCAGCCAGACCCAGCCGGTGAACCTCCGGGACCTCGAGGCGCGGTTCGAGGGCGGCGCGGAGGTCACCCCGGAGGCTCTGCGCGAACGCGGCCTCGCCACGAGGCGCAAGGTCCCCATCAAGGTGCTCGGCCAGGGCGAGCTCTCGAAGGCGCTGACCGTCCACGCCCACGCCTTCTCGAAGACCGCCCGCGACAAGATCGAGGCCGCGGGCGGCGTCTGCAGGCTGATCGAAGGCTGACGCCGTGCTCCGGACGTTCCTGAACGCCTTCCGGGTCGCCGACATCCGAAAGAAGCTGGCGTTCACCGCGGCGATGCTGGCGCTCTACCGGCTCGGCGCCTACATCCCTGTGCCGGGCGTCAATGTGCAGGCGGTAGAGGACATCTCCGAGAACTTCACCGGCTCGAACGTCCTCGGTTTCCTGAACCTCTTCTCCGGGGGTTCCCTGCAGCGCTTCGCGATCTTCGCGCTCGGGATCATGCCCTACATCACGGCCTCGATCATGCTGCAGCTGCTCACGGTCGTGATCCCGGCCCTCGACAAGCTCCGCAAGGAGGGCGAGGTCGGTCAGCAGCGGATCACGCAGTACACCCGCTACCTGACCGTCGGCCTGGCGTTTGGCCAGTCGATCGGCTACGTGTTCCTCTTCCGGACGTTCTCGAGCGGCGGAGCCGAGGTGGTCGATTCCTTCACCTTCGGGCGGGTGTTCGTCATCGTGATCACCCTCACCGCGGGGTGCGTGCTGCTCATGTGGCTCGGCGAGCTGATCACCCAGCGCGGGATCGGCAACGGGATCTCGCTCATGATCTTCGCCTCGATCGCGGCCGGCATCCCGGACGGCGTCGTCAGCTGGTGGAACAACCCGGACCAGGTCTTCAAGGTGATGATGCCGTTCCTGGCGCTCGCAATCATCGCCGGCATCGTCTTCATGCAGGAGGGCCAGCGCCGGATCCCCGTGCAGTACGCGAAGCGAGTCGTGGGCCGGCGCATGGCCGGCGGCGGCTCCACGTATCTGCCGCTGCGGGTGAACATGGCCGGCGTGATCCCGGTGATCTTCGCTGCGTCGCTCATGGCGTTTCCGCCCACGGTCGGCGAGCTGAGCCAGGCCGGCTGGGCGCAGGACTTCTCGAACTTCTTCAATCCGAACGACTGGCCGTACCTCGTCGGCGAGTCGCTCCTCATCATCCTGTTCACGTACTTCTACACCGCAGTCACGTTCAATCCGGTGGAGCAGGCGGACAACCTGAAGAAGTACGGCGGCTTCATCCCGGGGGTGAGGCCTGGAAGACCGACTGCCGAATACCTCGACCGCATCCTCGCGCGGCTGACCTTCCCGGGCGCGCTGTACCTTGCCGCGGTCGCGGCGCTGCCGACGGTCCTGATCAACCAGACGAGCGCCAACTTCTTCTTCGGCGGCACCTCGATCCTCATCGTGGTGGGCGTGGCCCTCGACACGATGAAGCAGCTCGAGGCGCAGCTCATGATGCGCAACTACGAGGGCTTCCTGAAGTAGCCCTCGGGTTGGCCGGCGTTCCTGCTCCACGGCGTACTCGCTAGCCTCTGGACTCTTTTCCGTGGCCGAACTGAACCTCATCCTCATGGGCCCTCC
>JACVRW010000137.1 GCA_014534235.1 Thermoleophilaceae bacterium
AAGAGACGACGCCGGACGTCGCGTCGCTCCCCTGGAACGTGAGTCCGACGGGATGGTTGAACCAACCGTTGTAGTCAGGAGGTCGGTCGGTTTGGAAGGAAACGACCTGTGGCGGGGTGCGGTCGATGCCGATCCAGACTGATGTCGTGACCTCGGTCCCGGGCCAAGTCACTCTGCAATCCCGCCGGTAGACGCCTTCGACGTTGAACGCGCCGCTCTCGCATCCCGACCGCCACGTTCCCATCGCAGACCACGACCACTGAAGGGAGACGCTATCCCCGGTATACCAGCGATTGCACGCATCGCGGCTTGTTGATGTGTCGCATGCGGCGCTGATCGACTGCGCCGCCGCTTGAGCAGCGCAAACAGAAAGCAGCGAACACCCGAGCACGAGGATCAGCGTGAGTAGCACCGAATGAGCACCGCACGCGGAGTCGTGGATACGGGCCTCCCTTCCGCTTATGGCGCCCTCCTTGGTCGAGGAATCCACCAAACGCGACGGTAGTTACCCCATTGCGGGCTGTCAAACGCGTTCCCATTCATCGTCCAGAGCATGGCGATCCCGCGCCACGCCGGCCCAAGGGACTCTTGACGCGCGTGTAGGACCGTCGGACATCGGGATCGGCGTCGCCGCCTTCACAGAACGGCCGACTAGGACGCTGCTCACTCTCGCGCCAGTGACAGCTCCGGCTCCTTTGCCGCTTCGCGCGTCTCCCGCGCCCCCACGACCAACGCCGCCCCCACCACCAGCAACACCCCCAGCACCACCAGCGGCGTTTCGAACCCGCCCGTCGAGTCCTCCATCACTCCCGTGAACGCTGGGCCTGCGAATCCGCCTAGGTTTCCGATTGCCGCTATCAGTGCGATTCCGCCGGCCGCCGCGGTGCCGCTTAGGAATGCCGTTGGGAGTGCCCAGAACACCGGGATCGCGGCGAGGATTCCCACGGCGGCCAGCGTGATCGCCACCGTGAGCAAGAGCGGTGATTGCGCGTACGCCGTTAGGCCGGCGCCCGCGGCGCCGACCAGGGCCGGCACGATCACGAACGGTCGGCGGCTTCGGGCTCGGTCGGCTCGTCGCGCGACGATCAGCATGGCGGCCGTTGCGATCCCGTACGGGATCGCGGTGAGGACGCCCACCTCGAAATCGCTGTAGCCGGTCCGGTCCTGCACCAGGTCGGGCACGAAGAACGTCAGCCCGAAGCCGGCGGCCAGGAGGATGAAGTAGACGAGGGCGAGCAGCCAAACCTGCCCCCTTCGGAGCGCGTCCCGGAGTCGCTGGCCACCCGCCGACTCCTTCCGGGCTCGCTCCCGTGCCACCTCCTCGGCCAAGAGGCGACGTTCCTCCGGCGGGAGCCAATCCGCGTCCTCCGGACGGTCGTCCAGGAAGCGCAGCGTCACGACCCCGAGCCCGACCGCCGGCAGCCCCTCCACGAGGAAGAGCCACTGCCAGCCGTCGAGGCCGGCGAGGCCGTCGAGCTCGAGGAGCCCGCCCGAGATCGGTCCTCCTGCGACGTGGCGGCCGCGATGGCGGTCATGAAGAGCGCCAGCGAGCGGGAGCGCTCGCGCTCTGGAAACCACCAAGTCAGATACAAGATGATCCCGGGGAAGAAGCCGGCCTCGGCCACCCCGAGCAGGAAGCGCAGGACGTAGAAGCTGACCGGCCCGCCGATGAACATCGTCGACGCCGACAGCACGCCCCAGGTGATCATGATCCAGGCGAGCCACCGGCGGGCGCCGAACCGGTTCAGCGCCAACGCGCTAGGCACGCCGAAGAGCACGTAGCCGAGCGAGAAGATGCCCGCGCCGAGGCCGAAGACCGTGTCGCTGAAGCCGAGGTCGTCCTCCAGCTGGAGCTGCGCGAAGCTCACGTTCACGCGGTCCAGGTAGGCGACCACGTAGATCAGGAAGAGGAACGGGATGAGCCGGCGGGTGGCCCTGCGGAATGCGCGCTCCTCCGGCGTCACGAGCCGACTCTAGGGAGCGCGGCGGCGGCGCGCCACAGGGGCTTCGCCACGAAGCGTCGTATGTCCGACGGGACGTGACGAGCCCCTACAGCGTCGCCGTCTGGGTGCGGACCCGGCCCGCTTGGTGGGCGTCGAGCAGGGCGACGCACAGCGCGAGGTCCTGGATCGCCAGCCCGGTCGAGTCGAAGAGCGTGACCTCGTCCGGCCGGGAGCGCCCAGCCGCGGCCCCGGTGAGCACGTCGCCCAACTCCCGGACCTGCTCCCGCCGAACGAGGCCGGCCTCCACCGCGCCGGTCAGCTCGCCCCCGTGGCTCGCCTGCTCCCACTCGTCGCAGAAGAGCGAGCATCGGGCGACCGCCTCCGGTGTCGCCTCGGCCTTGCCGGGGCCATCCGCGCCCATCATGTTCAGGTGCAGTCCGGGGCGCAGGTCGGCCTCGTCCACCACCGGCGAGGCGCCGGGCGTGACGCACGTGACTATGTCGCAGCCGAGCGCGTCCTCGCGCCCGCCGGCCTCCCAGCCGAGCTCGCCGGCGAGCCGCCCGGCGGCCTCGGGATCGGGGTCGAAGCACATCCCCGGGCCGTACTCGGCCGCGTGAAGGCAGCGGGCCGCCCACGCGCCGTGCAGCCCGCAGCCCACGATCCCCACCGTCCGGGCGTCCTCCCGCGCGAGCTCCTGAGCCGCGACCGCCGCCACCGCACCGGTGCGCAGCGCCGTGATGGAACGGACGTCGACGAGCGCGAGCGGCTCGCCGGTCGCCGCCGACGAGACGCAGATCACCCCCATCACCACCGGGAGTCCGGCCTCCGGGTTGCGAGGGAAGGAGGTGACCCACTTCAGGATCGCGAGGCCGGCCCCCCGTGCGGGCATCGCCCGGAAATCGCCGTTCGGCGGCGCGTTGAGGTAGATCTTCGGCGGCATCTCCCACTCGCCCCCCGCGTACTCGACGAAGCCGTCACGCACCCGGTCGATGGCCTCGGCGGGCGAGATCGCCGCCAGCACGGTGTCGTGCGGGAAGACTGGGATCTCCGGCACGGGGGTACGCTACCCCGCCCATGAGCCGCAACGGCAAGCAGCAGCCGGGGCGTCCGCGGATCCAGGTGCGGCAGGCGACCGCCTCGCCGGAGGAGGCCGCCGCGATCGCCGCCGCGGTCGAGCAGTTCCTCCGCGACACCGCTCCGCCGCCCGCGCCGGAAAGCGAGACGATCAGCCCGTGGCTGCGAGCAGGCCTGCTCGAGGCGACCGGTCGAGGCGCCGCCCGCTCGACTCCCTGGGGCGACGCCGAGGCTTGGGGCAGGCCCTAGCGCAAATCCGTCCAGACCGCCTCGCGCGTCGATGCGTAGAGTCCTTGGATAGATGCAGGACGCAGCTATCCAGGCAGAGGGGCTGCGGAAGTCGTATGGAAACGTCGAGGCGCTGGTCGGGATCGACCTCGAGGCGCCCGCGGGGACGATCCTCGGACTTCTCGGCCCAAACGGCGCCGGCAAGACGACCGCCGTGCGCATCTTGACCACCCTGCTCCCTCCCGACGGGGGCGCCGCCCGCGTGGCAGGGCTCGACGTCGTCCGCGACGCGGCAAGGCTGAGGGCGCGGATCGGTCTGGCCGGGCAGTACGCGGCGGTCGACGAGAACCTGACCGGCCGCGAGAACCTCGAGATGGTCGGTCGCCTGTACCACATGGGGCGCGCCGCCTCGCGCGAGCGTGCGGACGAGCTGCTCGAGCGCTTCGACCTGACGGACGCCGGGCAGCGCCTCGTGCGCACCTACTCCGGCGGGATGCGCCGCCGGCTCGACCTCTCCGCCGCGCTGGTCGCCCGGCCGCCGGTGCTCTTCCTCGACGAACCCACCACAGGCCTCGACCCGCGCAGCCGGATTGGCCTGTGGGAGACGATCGAGGACCGCGTGGCCGCCGGCACCACCGTGCTGCTGACGACGCAGTACCTCGACGAGGCCGACCGGCTCGCCGACCGGATCGCGGTCATCGACCATGGTCGCGTGATCGCCGAGGGGACCTCCGACGAGTTGAAGGAGCGCGTGGGTGGGGAGCGCCTCGAGGTCACCCTCGACGACCCTCGCCACGCCGAGATCGCCATCTCGGCGCTAGCGCCGATGGTGGACGACCGGCCCACCTGCGACGGGACCAACCTTCACCTCCCGATCCGGCGCGGGCGCGGCGCCATCGCGGAGGCGGTCCGACGGCTCGACACCGCGGGCGTCGGGATCGACGACATCGCCGTGCATCGGCCGACGCTGGACGACGTGTTCCTGGCGCTCACCGGCCACACCGCCGAGGAGGCTGCCGAGGACGGCCGCCCGCCGGACGCCGAGCCACGAGAGGAGCGGGCGGCGGCATGAGCGCGCTCGCCTACGCGCTGTCCGACACGATGGTGCTCGCCAAGCGCAGCCTCCTGCGGATCCCGCGGGCGCCGGACCTGCTGCTCTCGTTCACGGTCCAGCCGATCATGTTCGTGCTGCTGTTCGTCTACGTCTTCGGCGGCGCGATCGACACGCCGGGCTACGAGGACTACACCGACTTCCTCATGCCGGGGATCGTCGCGCAGACCATGTCGTTCGGCGGCTTCGTAACCGCGCTCGGCCTCGCGGAGGACCTCAAGAAGGGGCTGATCGACCGCTTCCGGTCGCTGCCGATGTCGCGCTCCGCGGTACTCGCGGGTCGCACGCTCGCCGACGTCGCGACCAACACCATCTCGCTCGCGATCATGATCGCCGTCGGCCTGATCGTCGGCTTCAGGTTCTCGTCCAGCCCGTTCGAAGTGGTCGCAGGCATCGGCCTGATGCTGCTCTTCGGCTACGCCTTCTCGTGGGTGTTCGCGTACTTCGGGCTGACCGCCTCGTCCGGCGAGTCGGCCCAGGCCATCGGCTTCATCGTGATCTTCCCGATCACGTTCATCTCCTCGGCGTTCGTGCCGGTGGACTCCATGCCCTCCTGGCTTCAGGCGATCGCCGAGAACAATCCGTTCACCACGGTGGTCGACGCGATGCGCGCCCTGTGGGTGGGCGCCCCCGCGGGCAACGACATCTGGGGCGCCGTGCTGTGGTCGCTTGGGCTGACCGCGGTGTTCGCTCCGCTGTCCGTGGCGCGCTACCGCCGCGCGGTCAGCGCGTAGACGCCGGCGATCGCCGCGCGGTTTACGGCCGCGGCTTCTCGTGCGACGCACGGGAGCACGCCGTCGCGCCACCCAATCGGCAGCGCGCATCCGACCGGGCGGGGCACATACTGGTAAAAGCCGACCGGATTTTGGTACTTTGCCGAGCTCGACGCTTTCGAATCCCCCGGAGGAGCAGTGATGGAACCGGTGTCGGTCGGGCCGAAGCCGAAGGGCCGGAAGGGTTCACTCGAGAACCCGGAGGTCGTCGAGAACGTCCCGGGACACGTCATCCCGGTGCTCGAGCGTGAGTTCGATGACTTCGACAACGAGGCGGAGAAGTTCCTCGCCGGGGAGACGCCGGGCGAGCAGTTCACGGGCTTCCGGCTGAGGCAGGGCGTCTACGGGCAGCGCCAGCCGGACGTCCAGATGGTCCGGGTGAAGCTCCCGTTCGGCGGGATCAACCCGGAGCAGATGGAGGCGTTCGCGAACGTGATCGAGAACTGGGTCCCGCTCCGCAAGGGCCACGTCACGACGCGCCAGAACATCCAGATGCACCATGTCCCGTTGCGCGACGCTGCCCAGCTGATCCGTGAGCTCGGCGACGCCGGCCTCAGCTCACGCGAGGGCTGCGGCAACACCGTCCGGAACGTGACCGGAGACCCCTGGGCGGGGGTCTGCGAGGGTGAGCTCTTCGACCCCACCCCCTACGTGGGGGCATACGTGCGTTACTTCGTGCGCCACCCCACGACTCAGCTCATGCCGCGCAAGGTGAAGACGGCCTTCACCGCGACCGACGAGGACCGCGCCATCACGGGGATCCACGACATCGGCTTCATCCCGCGTATCCGCAACGGCGTGAAGGGCTTCGAGATGAGAGTCGGCGGCGGCACTTCGATCATGCCGCGCATCTCGCCGACGCTCTACGAGTTCGTGGGCGCCGACGACGGCGAGTACCTGAAGATCACTGAGGCCGTCCTCCGCATCTTCGACCGCCAGGACTGGCTGCGGGAGAACCGCGCGCGGGCCCGGATCAAGGTGTTCGTGGACAAGTTCGGAATCGACGAGCTACGCCGTCAGGTCGAGGAGGAGATCGACGGCGACTGGGTGGCGGAGCGCGACTTCGACCCGGAGCCGCTCCTGTTCCTGGACGACGAGGAGTCGAAGGCACCGGGCGTCCCGGCCACGTCTGCCAGCCCGAACGGCGACGGCGGCGAGTTCGCCGGCTGGCGCGCAACGAACGTCCGCCCCCAGCGCCAGGAGGGCTTCTCGACCGTAGAGGTGAAGGTGCTCCGCGGCGACCTGACTCCCGAGCAGCTGCGCGGGCTCGCCGACATCACACGCCGCTACTCGGCCGGCTATGCGCGCACGACGGTCGGCCAGAACCTCGTGCTCCGCTGGGTGCGCGACGAGATCGTCTACGAGGTGCACAGGGCGCTTCTCGAGCTCGGCCTCGGCAACGCCGGAGCGCAGCAGGTGAACGACGTGGTCAGCTGCCCCGGCACGGACTCGTGCAAGCTCGGCATCACCAGCTCGATGGGCCTGAACCACGCGGTACGCGAGCGGGTCGAGGCCATGGGGATCACCGACCCGCTCACGCGCCGGGTGCACATCAAGATGTCCGGCTGCCCGAACGGCTGTGCGCAGCACCACATCGCGAACATCGGGTTCTACGGGGCGTCGATCAAGGTCGGCGATCACACGATCCCCGCGTACGTGGCGCACATCGGCGGCAACTACGACGGCGGCGAGGTCCTGTACGGCGAGCGACTCAAGGTTCGCCTGCCCGCCAAGCGCGTGCCCGAGGCGGTGGAGCGCTGGGTCCGGATGTACGAGGCGGAGCGCGAGGACGGCGAGGAGTTCAACGCCTTCGCCGAGCGCGTGGGCAAGGCCCGGTTCGAGGACGAGGTCCGTGAGCTCGCGATGCCGGTCGAGTTCCGCCTCGAGAACATGAGCCACTTCATCGACTGGCAGCGCAAGGAGCCCTTCCAGGTCATTCGGGGTGAGGGCGAATGCGCGGTGTAGAGGAGCTCTCCGCCCAGGACGTGCTGGCGCTCGCGGTCGAGCGCCACCATCCGAAGCTGGTGATGGCGTGCTCCTTCCAGAAGGAGGAGTCCGTTTTGATCGACATGCTCATGGGCATCGAACCGACAGCCCGCGTGTTCACGATCGACACCGGCGTGCTCTTCCCGCAGACATACGACGTCTGGCGCCGGATCGAGGCCCGGTACGGCGTCGCGGTCGAGGTGATGGACGCCACGAGCGCGGGCGGGCCGTGGACGGCCGCGCACTGCTGCGGGGAGCGGAAGGTGGCCGCGCTCGAACGAGCGCTCGTGGCTGTCGACGCATGGATCACGGGCATCCGCCGCGAGCAGTCACCGACTCGGGGCGAGGCGCCGAAGCTCGACTGGGACGCCGCTCGCCGGGTATGGAAGTTCAATCCCCTGGCGGACTGGCGTGCCGACGAGGTCTGGCGCTACGTGTACGAGAACGACCTTCCGTACCACGCCCTCCACGACGACGGCTACGATTCCATCGGCTGCGCTCCCTGCACCGTCCCGGGGAACGGACGCGAAGGACGTTGGGCGGGGCAGGCGACAACCG
>JACVRW010000006.1 GCA_014534235.1 Thermoleophilaceae bacterium
CTCTATCTCGAGCTGCTTGGCCCGGCGGTCGAGGACATCGATCTCGGTCGGCATCGAGTCGATCTCGATGCGCAGACGCGACGCGGCCTCGTCGACGAGGTCGATGGCCTTGTCGGGCAGCTGGCGGCCCGTGATGTAGCGGTTGGACAGGCGCACCGCCGCGACGCGCGCGCCGTCGCGGATGCGGATGCCGTGGTGCACCTCGTACCGCTCCTTGAGCCCGCGCAGGATCGCGATCGTGTCCTCGACGCTCGGCTCGTCGATGTACACCGGCTGGAAGCGACGCTCCAACGCGGCGTCTTTTTCGATGTGCTTGCGATACTCGTCGAGCGTGGTCGCTCCCACCGCGCGCAGCTCGCCGCGGGCCAGCATCGGCTTCAGCATGTTGCCCGCATCAACCGAGCCCTCCGCGGCGCCCGCCCCGACGATCGTGTGGAGCTCGTCCATGAACACGATCACCTGGCCCTCGGCCTGGCGGATCTCCTCGAGCACCGCCTTCATGCGGTCCTCGAACTCGCCGCGGTACTTGGAGCCGGCGACCATCGCGCCGATGTCGAGCGCGATCACGCGCCGATCACGCAGAGAGTCCGGCACGTCGCCCGAGACGATCCGCTGCGCCAGCCCCTCCACGATCGCGGTCTTGCCCACACCGGGCTCGCCTATCAGCACCGGATTGTTCTTCGTGCGCCGGGAGAGGACCTGGATGACCCGGCGGACCTCGTCATCGCGGCCGATGACCGGGTCGAGCTTGCCCTGTTCCGCGGCCTGAGTGAGATCCCGGCCGAACCGCTCGAGCGCCTGGTACTTCTCCTCGGGGTTCTGGTCGGTCACGCGGTGAGGACCGCGCACCTGCTGGACCGCCTCCGCGAGCTGGTCGCGCGAGGCGCCGGCGTCGATCTTCGGGTCGGCGGCCAGCGCGAGCAGCAGGTGCTCGGTCGAGACGTACTCGTCGCCCATGCCGCGGGCCTCCTCGTCCGCGCGGCGGAGCAGCTCTATGAGTGCGTCGCCCAGCGCCGGCGCGGCGGTGGCGTCGCCGGTGACCTTCGGCAGGGCGTCCAGCGCCTCGTTCGCCCGGCGGCGAACCCGCTCCGGGTCGGCACCCGCACGGCGCAGGACCGGGACGACGATGCCGCCCTCCTGCTCCAGCAGCGTGACGAGGAGGTGGGGTGACGCGACCTCCGGATTGCGGCGCGCGCCGGCCAGCCGCTGAGCGGCGGCGAGGGCCTCTTGAGATTTGAGGGTAAGGCGATCAGCTTGCATAGGAAATCTAAGTCAGTCTATATCAGATTCGGGGATACGTCTATTTATCTGGCGGACGGAACGCCGAGCTAGACACGTTGCCCGGGCGCACGGCCCCGCCGCCCGGAGCGCTGCGCCGCGGCGGGCGCCAGCGCCTGAGAAGGCTGCTGGTATACGACGAGCTCCCGCTTCGCCGAGCGCCGCACGCGGTCGATCTCCGCTTCGAGCTCCCTCTGGACGCGGGCGGCGGCGCGCTCCAGGCTGCGGACCCGGCGGCGCAGGCGGTCGATCTCCCGCTCGAGCTCGAAGACCTTCTCGACGCCCGCGAGGTTCATGCCGAGCTCGGTGGTGAGCTCCTGGATGCGCCGCAGCCGCTCGACGTCCTCCTCGGAGTAGAGGCGCGTGTTCTTGGGCGAGCGCTTCGGGGTGATGAGCCCGCGCGACTCGTAGATCCGCAGCGTCTGCGGATGCATGCCGGCGAGCTCGGCGGCTACCGAGATCATGTACACGCCGCGGGAGGAATCGCGTGACTGGTCGTCGTCCCTCGTAGCCACCCGTGTTACCTCGTCTGGGAGAGCAGACCCTCACGGGGATTGCCGTCGATCACGGACGCCAGCTCGTCCACCACCTCCCGCTGCTCCTTGGAGAGCGAGCGCGGGACGTCGATCAGGAGGCGGTAGTGGATATCGCCGCGGCCCCGGCCGCCGAGCTTCGGCGGTCCCTCGCCGCGGAGGCGCTGGATCGTGCCGTGCTGCGTGCCCGGCGGGACGCGGATGCGCTTCGTGCCGGTGAGCGTCGGCACCTCGATGGTCGCGCCGCGGATCGCCTCGGGGAAGGTGATCGGCACGTCCACTTCCAGGTTGTCGCCCTTGCGGGTGAAGATCGGCGACGGGGCGACGCGCGTGACCACGTATAGGTCACCGGGTGGCCCACCGCGCGGCCCGGCCTCCCCCTTTCCGGCCAGCCGGACCCGGCTGCCGTCGCGCACGCCGGCGGGGATGTTGACGCGGTAGCGCTTGACTTGGCGCGTGCGGCCGCTGCCCTGGCACGTTGGGCAAGGGTCCTCGATCACGGTGCCGGTCCCGCCGCACTCGCCGCACGGCTGAGAGATCGAGAAGAGCCCCTGCGACTCGGCCTCGACCCCCCGCCCCTGGCAGCGCGGGCAGATCTTCGGCGAAGTGCCGGGCCTTGCGCCCGTGCCGTGGCAGGTCGGGCAGGGCGCCGACACGGGAACCGAGACGGGCACCTGCGCGCCCTCCATGGCCTGGTCGAACGAGACATGGACCTCCGTCTCGAGGTCCCGCCCACGCTCCGGCCGCGGAGTGCGGGCGCCAGCGCGCCCGGTGGCGCCGCCGAAGAGATCGGAGAGGATGTCCCCGAAGCCGCCGAAGCCACCGCCCGTGCGGAACGCGCCGGGGTCGAAGCCACCGCCGAAGATGCCGCCGCCCGAGTCGTAGGCCTTGCGCTTCTCCGGGTCGGAGAGGATGGAATACGCCTCCTGCACGTCCTTGAAGCGCTCCTCGGCCGCGTTGTCATCCGGGTTGCGGTCGGGGTGGTACCGGCGGGCGAGCTTGCGGTAGGCCCGCTTGATCTCCTCGTCGGAGGCCTTCTTGTCGACGCCGAGCGTCTTGTAGGGGTCCTTGACCGCGGGCATCGGAACCTACCCCGAGACGACCACGCGAGCCGGACGCAGCACGGTGCCGTTGGCCTTGTAGCCCTTTTCGATCACGTCGAGCACGACGCCTGGATCGGCGCCGTCTTCGCTGCGCGTCGAGAGCGCCTCGTGCACGACGGGGTCGAAGGCCTCGCCCTTCGGATCGAACTGCTCGACGCCATTGCGCTCGAGCACCGCGATCAGCTCCGCGTGCACCAGCCGCACGCCCTCCGCCAGGTGCTGCTCACCGGGCTGAGCGGACGCGAGAGCCCGCTCGAGATTGTCGACCACCGGCAGCAGCTCGCGCACGAGCCCGCCCTTGGCGCGCTCGCCCGCGGCCGCGGCGTCCTTGGCCGCACGCTTGCGGTAGTTCTCGAACGCGGCCTGCGTCCGGCGCGCCAAATCGAGGTACTCGGCGCGCTCGCGCTGGGCACGGGCGAGCGGGTCGTCCTGCTCGGACTGCTCCTTCTGCGCGAGGCGCTCCTCTTCGTTCGCGGCATCCTCGTCGCCGCCGGGCTCGGCGGCCTCGTTCCGCGAGGTGACCGGCTCGTCCTCCGGACGCTGGCCGGTGGCGGCCGGCCGCTCCGCGGCGACCGGCCTATCCTCGACGTCCGTCGGCCGCTCCTCGGCGGCCGGCCGCTCCTCGGCGGTCGGCCGCCTGTGCTCTTCCGGATAATTCATCGGACTACGCCTTCTCGTCGCCGTCGACCACCTCGGCGTCCACGACCTCCTCCTCGGTCGAGGTGTCCGCCGACGCGCCGTCCGAGGAGCCGTTCCCGGTCGCCGCCTGGTGCTGCGCGGCCGCGGCGTACATCTGCTCGGACACCTTGTGGAAGGCGGCCTGCAGCGCCTCGGTCTTCTGCCGTAGCAGGTTGACGTCGTCGGACTCGAGATTGTCGCGCACGTCCTTGATGGCCGCCTGGATCTCCTCCTTGGCGGACGAGTCGAGCGTGTCGCCCATCTCGTTCACCTGGCGCTCCGCCTGGTAGGCGGCGTTCTCGGCGGCGTTGCGCGTCTCGACGAGCTCGCGCTGGCGCCGGTCCTCCTCGGCGTGCGCCTCGGCGTCCTTCACCATGCGCTCCACCTCCGCGTCGGAGAGGCCGGAGCCGGCCTTGATCTCGATCTTCTGCTCCTTGCCGGTGCCGAGGTCCTTCGCACCCACATTGAGGATGCCGTTTGCGTCGATGTCGAAGGTCACCTCAATCTGCGGGATGCCCCGCGGCGCCGGCGGGATGCCGGTCAGCTGGAACTTGCCGAGCGACTTGTTGTAGACGGCCATCTCGCGCTCGCCCTGGAGCACGTGCACCTCCACGCTCGGCTGGTTGTCCTCGGCCGTCGAGAAGATCTCGGACTTGCGGGTCGGGATGGTCGTGTTCCGCTCGATGAGCTTCGTCATCACGCCGCCCTTGGTCTCGATGCCGAGGGTCAGCGGAGTGACGTCGAGCAGGAGAACGTCCTTCACGTCGCCGGCCAGCACGCCGGCCTGGATCGCCGCGCCCACGGCCACGACCTCGTCCGGGTTCACGCCCCGGTGCGGGTCCTTGCCGGTCAGCTCCTTGACCTTCTCCTGGACGGCCGGCATGCGGGTCATGCCGCCAACCAGCACAACGTGGTTGATGTCGTCCTTGCCGACGCCGGCGTCGGACATTGCCTGCTTCGTGGGGCCGACAACGCGGTCGAGCAGGTCGGCCGTGAGCTCGTTCAGCTTCGAACGCGTGAGGCGCTGATTGAGGTGCTTCGGCACCGAGTTGACCGCCGTGATGAACGGCAGGTTTATCTGCGTCTCCTGCGCCGAGGAGAGCTCGGTCTTCGCCTTCTCGGCCTCCTGATACAGCCGCTGCAGGGCCATCTTGTCCTGCGAGAGGTCGACGCCCTCCGCCTTCTTGAACTCGCTGACGAGCCAGTCGACGACCGCCTTGTCCCAGTTGTCGCCGCCCAAGTGGTTGTCGCCGGAGGTCGCCTTCACCTCGAAGACGCCGTCTCCGATCTCGAGCACCGACACGTCGAAAGTGCCGCCGCCGAGGTCGAACACGAGGATGGTCTGGTCGGACTCCTTGTCGAGGCCGTAGGCGAGCGACGCCGCGGTCGGCTCGTTGATGATCCTCTTGACGTCGAGCCCGGCGACCTTGCCGGCGTCCTTGGTGGCCTGGCGCTGGTCGTCGTTGAAGTAAGCGGGGACGGTGATCACCGCGCTGTCCACGGTGTCCCCGAGGTAGGCCTCGGCGTCCGCCCTCAGCTTCTGGAGGATCATCGCGCTGATCTCGGGGGGCGCAAACTCCTTACCGGCCCCGGGCACCTTCACGCGTGCGTCGCCGTTCGGGCCGGGGACGACCTCGAACGGGACGATCTTCTCCTCCTCCTTGACCTCGACCTCCTTGCGCCCCATGAAGCGCTTGATCGAGAAGATGGTGTTCTCAGGGTTGGTGACCGCCTGGCGCTTCGCCGGGGCGCCCACCAGCCGCTCTCCGCCCTCCGTGAACGCGACCACCGACGGCGTGGTGCGCGCGCCCTCGGCGTTCTCGATCACGGTGGGCTCGCCGCCCTCGAGGACGGCCATGCACGAGTTGGTCGTGCCAAGATCGATGCCGATCGTCTTGCCCATCCGTTGTTGCTCCTTGTCCGCTTGCTTGTCGAGTTGGAGGGAGCCCGTCGTCTCGCTTGGTCTCCGAGCTCGGCGGGCATCCCGAGCTACATTAGGAAATCTAAGCGCGAGTATGGCAGATTTTTCGCCAGCCGCCAAGCAGTGCGGACATTTTCCAGCCGTCCTGCTCCAGGCGAGGCTCTCGGATGGTCGGCCAGCGAAGGCTTCGCGTAGTCCGCGGCGGCCTTCCGCGCGCACTGATCACTCCGACCACTGCCAGGTGACCGGCCCCCACGAGCGGTCCGCCCGCGCGGATCCTCGCGCACGCGGGCTATGGTTCCCGCGTGTTCGCTCCCGTCGCGTCCGCGGCGAGCGCGGCCGAGGGACTGGCCGGTGCGGTAGCCCACGCCCACGTCGGGTGGCTCGTTGCCGCGGTGTGCCTTCACGTGGCGGGCCAGCTCTCACGAGGGTTTGCCTGGGGCGCGGTGCTCGCTGCCGCGTGGCCGGACCTCTCCGCTCGACGGGCATGCGCATGGCACGTGTGCGGCGCCGGCTTCACCGGCGTGCTGTCCCCCCGGGGCGGTGACCTCGTACGCATCGGCCTCGCCAAGCGGGAGCTGCGGGAGGCCAGCTGGCCGGCGCTGGCAGGGACGCTCGCGGTCGAGGGCTCATTCGAGCTTGCCTCCGGGGTCGTGCTGATGCTCCTGGCCGTCGGCGTGGGCGTCGGCGGACTCCACGCGCCGCCCCCCGCACTCATCGCGACCCTCCTCCTGGCGGGCACGGTCGTCGCCCTGCTGGCGCGCCGCTCTCGCCGGCTGACGCGGGCGGTGAGTGAGCTCCGGCGCGGCCTCGCGGCGGTGCGGGACCCCCGCCGGTTCATCCGGCAGGTGCTCCCATGGCAGATCGCGGGACGGCTCCTCCGGCTCGCCAGCCTCGGTTGCTTCCTATGCGCGTTCGAGCTGCCGGCTGCCCCGGCGGTGATCGTCGCGGCGAGCGTCACACAGGGGTCGGGCAGGATGCTTCCGATCCCCGGAGCCGGGACAGCGGCTGCTGCTGCCGCTCTGCTCGCGATCCTGCCCGTCGCGGCCGGGCACCCGGTCGACGCGAGTGCGGTGGGCGCGCTCGCGATCACCCAGCCTGCGGTGCTGACGCTGGTCGGGATCACACTGTCGCTCGTGCTGCTGACGGTCTTGGTGGGCGCGCGGACGCCGAGGGCGCTGCTCAGCGCGGCTCGCTCGCTCGCCCCGCAGCCAGTCGGCGTGAAGTCGTAGCGGAGCCCCAATCGTGGCGACGGTCGACGCGGCGCCCCCCGATACGGCCGCGTGAGCCGGCAGTCACGCCAGGCCTGCGCGAGCAGGAAGCAGTTGAGTGCGACGATGGACGTGGCGACGACGCATGCGAGCGCGGTCGTCGCGCCGCCATCCGGGACTCAGCCGGCGAAGCTGATCGCGTAACCCACCGAGGCGACGCATACGACGGCCACCCCCGCGTAGTCCCAGCGCGCCCGAAGGTCCGGGGGTCGGGCGAAGAGCCCGAGCGCCAGCAGTACGAAAGGGTCGAAGTACTTCTGGTACACGAGCCGTACCGGCAGCGCCGCGATGAGGAACGCGGCCAGGTAGACGGCCGGGAGCGAGCCGAAACCGGCGCGGCGGACGAGCAGCAGCGCCGCCACGCAGCCGAGCGGGACGAGCAGCCAGAAGACGAGCGACGAGCCGAGCGCCACCGGGGCGCGGGCGGAGATCTTCCAGAGATACCCGGCGTCGCCGGCCTGCCCGGGGACGATCGGCTGGTAGGCGAGCGGGGAGACGGCGAGCAGCAGGATCCCCACGGCCACGGCGATGGCGAGTTGGACGCCGACGGGTGATGCCGCGCCGGATCGCAGCAGTCCTGCGAGGTCTCCGCGGCCAGCGGCCGGGCGGCCGCAGCGGGCGCCCGAGGATCGCGCCGCGCCGCCCGCGGTGACCGACGACCGCGTCGACCCGCCGGGGGTGCGCCACGCCAGCGCACGGCGCGCCAGGCCGGGACCGAAGATGCAAGCCGCGTACGCGCCGAGGACCGCGACCGTGAAGCCGACCGTGCGCAGCGTCAGCGCGTCGCGGCCGACGCCGGGCCGGTCGGTGCAGAGGCCGCACGACGCCGGATCCGCGCTGGGTGGCACGAGCCCTCCCCACTCGACCACGAGCGCGGCAAGCGGGACAAGCGCAACGCCGAGCAGCGCCGCAGCGGCGCCGCGGCGGGGGAGCGGCGCCGGGCTCCGCGCTAAGAACCAGGCGGCGACCAGCACGAGCCAGAGGAACGCCTGACGCGTGAGCACAGCGCCGGCGATCCACAGGCAGGCGGTGGCGAACGTGACGAGCGAACCGTCGCCGCGAAAGCGGTCGATGCGCTCGAGCGCGAGTAGGGCGAAGAGGATCGCCAGGTTGTCGGTGAGGAGCGTGAACGAGGCCCCGAAGAAGTAGGGCGAGAGCACGAACACGACCGTCAGCGCGAACGCCTGCCACGGCTCGAGCGGCGTGGCGCGCCGCAGCAGGCGAAGGAGCGCCAGGGCGGCCCCGTAGGAGAACGCGACGTTCAGCAGTCGCAGCTTCCAGAGCTCGAACCCGACGAGCTCTCCCCACGCGACCGTGAGCAGGTGGTAGAGCGGGGTCTGGGCCGACGGGTAGCTCGAGAAGTCGAGCCGCTCCGAGAGCTGGAGGATCGTCGGCAGCTGGTAGACGCGGGCGTCGCTCCCGTGGAAGGTGTCGATCTCCACGGTCAGCCCCTTGAGCACCGCGATGCCGACCAGGAACGGAATCGCCAGGAGCACCGGGAAGAGCCACCCGGGCGCCGCGCCGAGGGCGGCACGGGACCGAGCGGCCGCGGTGGCGGCGCCGGTCATCCCTCCGGGAGCGGTCGCGGTGGGCGGAACCGCGGCACGACCTCGACCGCGACGATCGACGCCATGATCAGCGCCGCGCCGAGCCACCCGGTGGCGGTCAGGCGCTCGTCGTTCAAGAGCCAGCCGAACAGCCCGGCGAAGGCGGGCTCCGAGGCCAGGATCAGCGCGGTCCGGGCCGGCGGCGCGTGCTGCTGCGCGAACGACTGGACGAAGAACCCGAGCGCGCTCGCCACGAGGGAGGTCACGATCAGCGCCGACCATACGGTCCCGCCTTCGGGCGGCTCGAGCTGCCCGGCGACCGCGGCGATCGCGAGGCAGGTGAAGCCGACCACGCCGAGCTGAACCGCGAGGAGCGCGCCGACGTGGAAGCGCGCCACCGCCCTCGCCGTAGCGAGGATGTGTGCCGCGAGCGAGATTGCGCAGAGGAAAACTAGCCCGTCGCCGCGCAGGTTGAACTCGCCGCCGGCCCCGGAGAGCAGCCACAGCCCGAGCATCGAGACGCCGGCCGCGACCCAAGCGAGGCTCGGAATCCGCTGCCGCAGGAAGATCGCGCCGAGTATCGGGGTGAGCACGACGAAAAGGCCGGTGATGAACCCGGTGTTGGATGCGCTCGTCTCCTCGAGGCCGAGCGTTTGGAAGATGTATCCGCCCGTCAGGAAGACACCCATCACGACGCCCGCGCGCCGGCCCTCGCCGGGGAGCGCGCGGAGCTGCCGGTGGAAGATAACCGCGACGATCAGCGCCGCGGGGATGAAGCGGTAGGCCAGGAACGCCATCGTCGGCAGGAGCGCGATCGCGTCCTGGACCATCACGAACGTGAGGCCCCAAACGGAGGCGATCGCGACGAGCGAGAGCTCGGCCAGGCGCCGCAACGCGGTCTCGCTCATGTCCTCGCCAGCCGCCGGCGACCCTCGGGGCACATCCGCCGCAACGGACACTCCCCGCATCGAGGCGCACGGGCCGTGCACGTCCGCCGCCCGTGCCTGATCAGCAGGACGTGGACCTCGTACGCGTCCTCGGGGTCGACGAGCCGCAGCATTTCGTCGTGGGCCTGGTCGAAGGACATGCCCGGGCGGAGGAGGCCGAGCCGCGTGGCCACGCGGTACACGTGGGTGTCGACCGGGACGTCGGGCCGCCCGAACGAGAAGAGCAGGACGCAGGCCGCCGTCTTGCGGCCCACGCCGGGCAGCTCGCAGAGGTAGTCGCGCGCCTCCTCGAGCGGCGCGTCGGCGAGCCAGGCGAGGTCGTCCCCGTCGAGCGCCTCCAGGATCCGCTTGATGCGCACGGCCTTGGTCGGCGCCAGTCCGCCGGGTCGGATGGCCTCCTCGATCTCCTCCACCGGGGCTTCCCTCACCGCGTCCCACGACGGGAAGCGCTCCCGGAGGCGGTGCCAGGCCACGTCGCGGTTGCGGTCGTTTGTGTTCTGCGAGAGCACCGTGACGATCAACTCGTCGACCGGCGCGGCGTGGACGCGCAGCACCGGACGGCCGTACTCCCTGCGGAGCCGGTCACGGATCGCCCGCATCCTGCGACGGTCGGCCATGGCGGCGGATGGTATGAAGCGCAAACGTGGAGCTCGTCGAAAGCCATGCCGGGGTGGGCGGCATCGACGCCCACTGGCTCCACGCCGGCGGCGCGCCGGTCCTCTACCTCCACGGCGTTCCCACGGCGTCCTTCGACTGGCTACCGATCCTCGAGCGCGCCGGCGGCGTGGCGCCGGACCTTCCCGGCTTCGGCCGCTCCGGCAAGCCGGCGGAGTTCGACTACTCGATCCGGGGTTACGACCGCTGGCTCGAGGCGTTCACTGCGAAGGCCGGGCTCGAGCGCTTCTCGCTCGTGGTGCACGACTGGGGTGGCGTCGGACTGGCGTTCGCCCAGCGATTCCCGCAGCGGATCGAGAAGCTCCTCCTGTTCAGCACCGTGCCGCTTCTCCCAGGATTCGCCTGGCACCGCCTGGCGCGCGGGTGGCGCACCCCGGTCGTCGGCGAGCTCCTCATGGGCTTCAGCACGCGCTGGGCCTTCAGGCGCGCGCTCCCGGCCGCCGTGGCCGACCGAGCCTGGGACTGCTTCGACCACGGCACGCAGCGCGCCATCCTCAAGCTGTACCGCGCCTCGTCGCCCGAGGTGCTCGCGCGCGCCGGCGAGCGCCTGCACGAGGTCCGGTGCCCCGCCCTCGTCCTGTGGCCGACCCACGACCCGTACCTCGGCGAGGAGTTCGGCCGCCGCTACGCCGACGCGCTCGGCGGCGACGCGGAGCTCGAGCTGACGGACGCCGGCCACTGGAGCTGGCATGAGCGGCCGGAGCTGGTCGAGCGGGCGGCGGGCTTCCTGTGCTAACTGTGGGATTCCGGCCCGGAGCGTCCGCGGCCCCGCTAGCCTCCTCCCCCGTGCGTCGAGCCGTGCTCTCCTCCGTCACGGCGCCGCCACGCGCTCCCGGCCCGGCGCCGGCGGAGGGGGTGCCCCTGCGGCGCTTCCGCCGGCCGGAGCTCGCGCCGGCGCCGGTGCTCCCCCGGCATCGGCGGATCGACTGGTGGAAGGCGGCGCCGGTACTGCTCGCCCTCGCAGGCGCGATCGTCTACGTGATCTGGCAGCCGCGCACCGTCGACCTGGCCGCGCACACCTTTCGAGCCGATCTGTTCGGTGAGGAGGGCTTCACGATCTGGAACGGGCAGTGGTACGGCGGCCATCACACGCCCGCCTACAGCATCCTCTCGCCGCCGCTCGCCTGGTTCCTCGGCCCTCCGCTCGCGCTGGCCGTCGCGGCGGTCGCGTCGGCCGCGGTGTTCCCGCCTCTCGTGCGCGGGGCGTTCGGCGACGAGCGCGCGCGCTGGGGCTCGATCTGGTTCGGCGTCGGCACGGTGACCCTTCTCTTGACCAGCCGGCTGCCGTTCGCGATCGGCGTCGCGCTCGGGCTCGCCGCGCTCCTGGCGCTCCAGCGCGGGCGCTACGCCGTGGCGATCGCGCTCGCAGCGCTCTGCCCCCTCGGCAGCCCGGTGGCCGGGCTCTTCCTGGCCATGGCCGGCGCGGCGTACGCAATCGCGAACCGCTCTGACCGCCCCAAGTGCCTCGAGGGTCTGGCGATCGCCGCCGCCGCCTTCGTTCCGCCGGTGTTCCTGGCCTGGGCGTTCCCCGAGGGGGGTTACGCGCCGTTCCCGGACTCCGCCTACGTCCCGATCCCGCTCTTCGCGTTCACCTGCCTCGTGGTGCTACCGCGGGAGGAGCGCTCGCTGCGGTGGGGCGCCATCCTGTACGGGCTGGGGGCGACGCTCGCGCTCGTGATCGAGACCCCGATGGGGGGCAACGCGGTCCGCCTGGGGGCGCTCTTCGGCGGTCCGGTGCTCCTGTGCGCACTCTGGGGCCGTCCATGGACACGGCGGCTCTGGGCGCTGCCGGTGCTGGCGGCCGTCTTCGCGCCGCTCGTCCTCTGGCAGTGGTCGCCCGCGGTGCGCGACGTGATCAAGTACCTCGAGGACCCGGCCGCCAAGTCGGACTACTTCGAGCCGCTGCGGCAGTTCCTCTACACGCTGCCCGACCAGCGCCGGATCGAGATCCCGTTCACGCGGAGCCACTGGGAGGGGGCCGAGGTCGCGATCGAGACCCCGCTCGCCCGCGGCTGGCTCCGCCAGCTCGACACCGGCCTGCACCCCATCTTCTACCGGGAGGGGCTGAACCGCCTCACCTACGCCAGCTGGCTGTCGGACAACGCGGTGCGTTATGTGGCGCTGCCGTCGGCGAAGCCCGACAAGAGCTCCTATGGGGAGCGCGCGCTGATCGAGAACGGGCTGCCCTACCTGCGCCTGCGCTGGAAGTCGGACGACTGGCGGGTCTACGAGGTGCTCCTGCCGGCGCCGCTCGTCATCCCGCAGAAGGACGCGAACATCCTGCTCGAGCAGCTCCAGTCGGACGAGCTGCTGCTCGACGTGCGGCGGCCCGGCGAGGCGATCGTGAAGGTGCGCTGGACGCCCTACTGGCTCGCCTCGGACGCCTGCGTCGAACCCCATGGCGACTGGACGAAGGTGATCGCGCGGGAGGAGGGGCTGGTGCGCCTTTCGACGCGCTTCTCGCCGGAGCGGCTCTTCTCCCGGGGGCGGCGCTGCGACGACGGCTGAGCCGACCGCCCCGCTACGCTAGTTCTTCCGTGCCCCGCTCCCACCCGCTGTACGTGCAGCTGCTTCGTGTCTGGCGCCTGAGCGGGCGCTGGCTGCCGAACGGCTGGCTCGACGCCATCCGCCAGCTCGCGCTGTTCGCGGGGGCGTACTACGTCTACCGTCTCGTACGGGGCTTCGTGGACGGCCAGGCCGGCCTGGCGTTTGAGAACGCGCGCGCCCTCGTCGACATCGAGCGCTCGCTGGGACTCTTCTTCGAGCCGGGCCTCCAGGCGTGGGCAAAGGGCGAGGAGTGGCTACTCACGTTCGCGAACTGGATGTACGTGAACTCCCACTTCGTGGTTACGACGACGTTCCTGGTCTGGCTCTACCTCGCTCGCAACCACGCCTTCTACTTCGTGCGCAACATGTTCATGGTCGCGATGGGACTGGCGATCGTCGGCTACCTGGCCTTCCCGACCGCGCCGCCACGGTTCCTCCCCGAATGGGGCTTCACCGACACCGTGGCGGACTTTGTCGGCGAGTCGGCCGAGAACAGCGCCAACGTGCTCTACAACCCGTTCGCCGCGGTGCCGAGCATGCATGTGGCGTTCGCGCTGATGATCGCCATCCCCGCCTTCCGCCTGGTGCGCCGTCTGCCGCTCAAGCTCTTCTGGGCCGCCTACCCGGCCGTCGTGACCTTCGTCGTCGTGGTGACGGCGAACCACTACTGGCTCGACGCGGTGCTCGGAGCGATGGTCGCCGGCGCGTCGGCCTGGGCGGCCACCGCCGCCTTCGCCCGCGCGCGGCCGGACGCCTGGGCGTGGCGCACGGCGGCGGCAAAGGCCTAGTCGACCGGTGGCCGACGAGGTCCGCCCGCGATCCCGCCGCATCCGCACCGCCCGCAATGGACGCGGTCGCCCGCCGACCGCGGCCGAGATCAGGACGCTGGCGCGCAGCCGGCTGATCGAGTCCCGCCTGACGCCGAACACGATCTCGCTCACGGGCCTGGCCGGGAACCTGGTCGCGGCCGTGCTCATCCTCGAGCACCACTTCGTGCCCGCCGGCGTGGCGTTCATCCTCGGGTCGCTGTGCGACATGATGGATGGGCGCTACTCGCGGATGTCCGGCAAGGGGACGCCGTTCGGCGCCTTCCTCGACTCGACGCTCGACCGGATCGAGGAGGGCGTGGTGCTGGCGGCCGTGGCCGCTTGGTTCGCCTACTCGGGTGACGAGCCGGCGGTCGGCGCGACCGTGCTGACGGTGGTGGGCTCGTACATGGTGAGCTACACGCGCGCCCGCGCGGAGGCGCTCGGGGTGGAATGCAAGGTGGGGATCGCCTCCCGCGCCGTGCGCGTGGTCATCCTGTCCGCCGGGCTGGTGTTCGCGGCCGGCGAGCTCATCCCGGGCTTCGACCTGCTCGAGCCGGCCATCTACGCGATGGCCGCGCTCACGATCTTCACTACCTTTCAGCGGGTATTCCACGTACGGCGGCAGCTCCGCCGCGCGGCGGTGTAACCGAGGCCGGCCGACGGAGTTGAACCGGGAGGGGCCCCGGGAGGGGCCGTTTTCATGGCCGCTTCGCTCGCGGTCTATACAACAGGAGGGCTATGTGGCTGATTCTTCGATCTCGACCAACGGAGGCTCGCGGTACCAGACCGAGAAGGTCCGTGTCGCCATCGTTGGCGTAGGGAACTGCGCCTCCTCCTTCGTCCAGGGGGTGGAGTACTACAAGGACGCCGACCCGGTCGGATCCGTGCCGGGGCTCATGCACGTGGATCTCGGTGGCTACCACGTGCGCGACATCGAGTTCACGGCTGCGTTCGACATCGATGCGGAGAAGGTGGGGAAGGACCTGTCCGAGGCGATCCGGGCCGGCCAGAACAACACGATCAAGTTCGCCGACGTGCCGAAGCTGGGCGTGCCGGTCCATCGCGGGATGACCCACGACGGCCTTGGCAAGTATCTGAAGGAGAAGATCAGGAAGGCGCCGGGGGAGACGGACGACATCGTCCAGCTCCTCAAGGACACGAAGACGGACGTCGTCGTCTCCTACCTACCGGTCGGCTCGGAGCAGGCGACGAAGTGGTACGTGGAGCAGGTGCTCGAGGCCGGATGCGCTTTCGTGAACTGCATTCCCGTGTTCATCGCGAAGGAGAACTACTGGTCGCGGCGCTTCGAGAAGGCCGGGTTGCCGATCGTCGGGGACGACATCAAGTCCCAGGTGGGCGCCACGATCGTCCACCGCATGCTCGCCCGCCTGTTCGAGGAGCGTGGCGTGCAGCTCAAGCGCACCTCGCAGCTGAACGTGGGCGGCAACATGGACTTCTACAACATGCTCGAGCGCGAGCGCCTCGAGTCGAAGAAGATCTCTAAGACCACGGCCGTGACGTCGATCCTGGGGCACGAGCTGCCCTCGGACGACGTCTACATCGGCCCGTCGGACTACGTGCCCTGGCTAACCGACCGCAAGTGGGCGCACATCCGCCTCGAGGGCGAGGCGTTCGGCGACGTGCCGCTGACGCTCGAGGCGAAGCTCGAGGTGTGGGACTCGCCGAACTCGGCGGGCATCGTCACCGACGCCGTGCGCTGCTGCAAGCTGGCGCTGAACCATGGGGTCGGCGGCCCGCTCGTGGGCCCGAGCGCCTACCTCATGAAGTCGCCCCCGGAGCAGTATCCGGACCCGGTGGCTCGCGAGCTGACCGAGCAGTTCATCGCCCAGTACGGCGGCGCCCCGAAGCTGCCGGCCGAGGCGAAGGTGGCGGCGCAGCCGATCGAGGACTGATCAGGCGTCCCCGGGCGCGGGCGTGACACGCGGGTGCTCGCGGCCGTCGCCCGCCCGGGCGGGCGGCGGGGCGAGCATCTCACCACGTCTGTAGTGCCCGACGGCCGTCGGCGGGCGCCTCCGCCAGGAGGTCCACGGCCTTCTCGATCGTGGCGTCGGCGTCCAGGATCACCGGGTGGCATGGTCTGCGGCTACGCGCACGGTCGGAAACTCGGTCACCGCCGTCCGATCGTATCCTGCCGACAGTGGCGTTCTCCATAGCGCAGGTCACGCCGTGGCCGTGGGAGCAGCACCATGAGGTCAACCTGTTCGTCGAGGGGCTGGCGGATCAGCTCTGCGTTCGCGGGCACCGCGTGGTCGTGGTTGCGCCGTCCGACTCGCGCGACCTGGTGCGCGAGGGGCGCGCGAAGGTCAATGCCCTCCGCTCCGATCCGGAGGCGATCTTCGCCGAGCCCGGCTGCGCCTCGCTCCTGGCCGTCGGTCAGAGTCTGCCTTTCCGGCGTGGCGGCTCGGTATCGGTTCCGCTCGACGTGTCCCGCACGCTCGAGGAGCTACTCGAGCGGATCGAGCTCGACTTCCTGCACGTGCACGAGCCGTTCGCACCGTCCGCCTCTTCGGCCGCGCTGCGCCACTCTCGCGCGCTGAACGTCGGCACGTTCCACGCCACCACCGAGCGCTTCGTCTCCACGCAGGTCGCGCGCCGGGTGGTGGAGCTTCTCTTCGGCCGGCTCGACGGCCGCACGGCCAGCTTCGCCGCCACCCGCGACCTCGTGGAGCGCTACTTCCCCGGCACCTACGAGGTGATCCGTCCGGGAGCGGACTTGCTCCGGCGTCCCGTCGACGACGGGGCGCCGCCGGAGATCGTCTTCTCGGCCGAGGAGGAGCGGGCGGCGCTGCGACTGTTCGTGCGGGCCCTTCGGCGGCTACCGACCGACCTCGAGTGGCGCGCGACGATCTGGCTCCGAGACCCGGCCTCGGTGCCGCCGGTGAACCTGCCGCGCCGGTTGCGAGAGCGGGTCAGCGTGGCCGGTCCGGCCGATGGCTCCGAAGCCCAGCACCTGGCGCGCGCTCGAGTAGCGGTGGCGGGGTCGAGCGGCGCCGCGCCGGCGCCGCAGCTCGTGCTGCGCGCGCTCGCCGGCGGGGCGGTCCCCGTGGTGTCGCGGCTGCCGCAGTACGAGGAGGCCGTGCGCGACGGCGAGCTGGGACTGCTCTTCGAGCCGCGAGACGCCTTGACCCTGGCCGCCCAGCTCGAGCGCCTGCTGAGCGATCCGTCGCTCGTCGAGGAGTTCGCCCGACGCATCGAGCGCGCCCACCCGGACATCGAGTGGTCCCGCGCGGCGGACGAGTTCGAGGATCTGTACGGGCGCATCGCGGCTCGCCGGCACACGACCGACCGACGCGCGCACGTGCGCCGGCGCCTCCGCGAGCGCGACTTCATCCACGTCGACCTGCACATGCACACCGACCACTCGCCCGACTGCGCCACGCCCGTCGACACGCTCCTTGCGACCGCCAAGCAGGTCGGCCTGGGGGCCATCGCCGTGACCGACCACAACGAGATCTCCGGGGCGATCCAGGCGCGCAAGCGCGCGAACGGCATCAAGGTGATCGTCGCGGAGGAGGTCAAGACGGCCGACCAGGGGGAGGTCATCGGGCTCTTCCTCGAGGAGAAGATCCCGCGCGGCCTGACGCTCCAGGACACGATCGCCGAGATCCGGCGCCAGGGCGGCCTCGTGTACGTGCCCCACCCCTTCGATCGCATGCATGCGGTGCCCGACTACGAGCACCTGCTCGACGTCGTCGAGGACATCGACGCGATCGAGGTCTTCAACCCGCGGGTGGCCTTCTCCGCCTTCAACGAGGAGGCTGCGCGCTTCGCCGCGAAGTACAGGATCGCGGCCGGGGCGGGCTCGGACAGCCACGTCGCCCAGGGGCTTGGCTCGGTGAAGATCCGCATGCGCGACTTCGAGGGGCCGGAGGAGTTCCTCGAGTCGCTTCGCGACGCGGACATCGTCCGAAAGCGCCAGTCGCTCCTCTACGTGCAGGCGCTCAAGTTCATTCAGACGCGCGGCTCCGCGAAGCGCCGTCCGAGAAAAAGCTGATGCAGGCGAAAGGACCACACGTGGGCTCGTCCAATAGTTCTCGCCAGGTGCCAGCGACCGACGACGAGATCAAGGAGAAGTACCTCGAGCGCGCGATCCGCGAGCTGAACCAGCTCACGCGCGCGGCGCAGGAGTGCGAGCTCTGCCCGCGCGGCAACGTGATGCCGGTGCTCGGCTCCGGCCACCCGCAGGCCGACATCTTCCTCCTCAAGTTCGCGCCGATGCCGTCCGAGATCGAGGAGGGCGTGGCGTTCTACGGCCGCGCGGGGAGCGCGCTCATGAAGAGCTTCAAGCGGCTCGGCGTGGACCCGCTCGCGGTCTACGGGACCGTCGTCGTGAAGTGCCCGGTGGCCGACACCGACCTCGCCGCCCCGGAGTGCCGCGCGCGCGTGCTCGACGAGCTGGCGATCGTGCAGCCGCGGATAGTGGTGGTGATGGGCGAGGAGGCGCTCGAGGAGCTGAACGGGCTCGGAGTCCCCCTCGGCCGCGAGCTCGAGGGCGAGCCGGGCCGCATCCAGCGCCTCACGCCCTCCATGGACGCGCTGTACGTGCAGGACATCGACCGCTCGCTCGACGACGAGCGTGCGAAGCGGGAGTTCTGGCGCGCGTTCCGCTCGCTCGGCGACTGGTACCAGGACTTCCCGCCGTATTGAGCGGCGCGGCGGTACGCTTGAACGTGCCATGGCGCACAAGGCGCGGGTCCTCGTGGTTGCCAACCGCACCGCCGAGTCTCCCGAGTTGCTAGACGCTCTCAGGGCGCGCGCGGTGCAGGGTCCTTGCCAGTTCACCTTGCTTGTTCCCGCCACGCCCCACGGCCTCGCGTGGGCCGCGGACATGTTCGCCGGCAGGGAGGAGGCGGAGGTTCACCGGCGGGCGTTCATCGAGGAGCTCCGCCGGGCGGGGCTCGACGTCGGGGACGCCAAGGTGGGCGATCCCGACCCGCTCGCTGCCGTGATGGACGAGTGCAGCGAGAACCAGTACGACGAGCTGATCGTCTCCACGCTGCCGCACAGGCTGTCGCGGTGGCTGCGCCTGGACCTCCCGCGCAAGGCGAAGGCGGCCACCGGGCTGCCCGTCACGCACGTCATTGGCAGCGAGGGCTAATCTCAGGGGCCTGGACCTCGAAGAGCACAGCCTTGAGCCGGTAATCCAGCGCACTTGCGCGGAGTGCGGCACGCCGCTGACGAAACAGGAGATCGAGGCCTCCCTCGAGACCGACGGGCCGTTCCTGTGCACGATCCACGCGAGCGAGGAGGTAACGCTCGACGAGGACGCCGAGCCGCCGGGCTAGGACTCTCGCTCGAGAAGCGCCACACACTCGATGTGCGGCGTCTGGGGAAACATGTCCACGGGCCGCACGCTCTTCAGCTCGTAACCGGCTTCGACCATCTGGCGGGCGTTCGGCGCCAGCGTGGTGGGGTTGCAGGAGACGTAGACGATCCGCCCCGCCCCGGCCTCGAGCACGCGGCGGACCACCTTCTGCGAGAGCCCCGCGCGCGGCGGGTCGACGACCACGACGTCCGCTCTGCCGACGCGCTCGAGCAGCGGACGCATGGCGAGACGGACGTCGCCGGCGAAGAAGTGGGCGTTGTCGATCCCGTTGAGGCGGGCGTTCTCGATCGCGTCGGCCACGGCGTCCTCGACAAGCTCCACGCCCCAGACCTCGCCGGCGTCCAGCGCGAGCACGAGCGCGATCGTTCCGATGCCGCAAAAGAGGTCGAGTACGCGCTCGCGACCGGTGAGCCCGGCGAGCTCGACGGCCGTCCCGTAGAGCCGCTCCGCCATCTCCGTGTTGGTCTGGAAGAAGGCGTCGGGCGATATGCGCAAGATGAGCCCGCAGAGCCGCTCATCGATCTTGAGCGGACCCCTGACCGGCTCGGTCACCCCCTCGCGAGTCGTCTCGGCCATGCTTGCGGCGCGCGTCCAGAGCACCGACTCCGCCGGGGTTCGCGCGGCGAGCTCGGCGGCGCGGAACGTACCTCCCGGGCTCGTGACGACGCGGGCCTGGAGCTGGCCGGTTCGCCGCCCCTCACGTACGACCAGGTTCCGCAGGAGCCCGCTCTGGGCCCGACGGTCCCACGCGGAGAGGCCCTCCTCGCGGCACCAGGCCTTCACTACCTCCCTTAGGTCGTCGACCCGCTCGGAGGCGAGCACGTCCCGAGAGACGTCGTCGATCAGGTCGAAGCGGCCGCGGCGGTGGAAGCCGAGGACGAGCTCGCCGGCCTCGTCCGTGCCGAAGGAGTACTCGAGCTTGTTGCGATAGCGGAGGCGCTGCTCGGCCGGCAGGATCGGGTCGACCCGGGGTCGCTCGAACCCACCGAGCCGCTCGAGCGCGTCGCGTACCTGGGTCTCCTTCTCACGGAGCTGGCGCTCGTACGGAAGCACCTGCCAGGGCGCTCCCGGGTGCGGTCCAGCCGGCTCCACCCGTTCGGCGCTCGGCTCGAGAAGCTCTATGGAGTCGGCCTCGGCGAAGGACCGCCGCGACCTCGTGACGCGAGCTCGCACCCGGTCTCCCGGCACGGCGCCGCGCACGAACACCACGTACCCGTCCGTGCGCGCGACGCCGGCGCCCCCGTAGGCGAGGCGATCGATCCTCAGCTCTAGGGTGTCGCCGCGTCGGGGGCGGCCTGCCTGGGCGCTTTCCACCCGCTGAATGCTGGCAGGGCGGTTCGCGGCGCACGCGGTCGGCGGTCTCGAGCGCCGGCGAGGCGGCCTTCGCGGTCCATCTGCGCGCCCCGAGACCGGTCCGCGCACCTCCTTCGCCGCCGTCCCGGCGCCGCTCCAAACTCCCCGGGTCGCGCCCTCGATCTCGTCGCGGCGAACCCGTCGGTCGCAGCTTTCCGCTCCGGCGAATCTACGCCGTGGCCCGGGCCTCTTCCCGGAACGCGAAGGACGCGACGACCGGTGCGTGGTCGGAAAGCCGTAGGCGCAGGCCGTCCGGTCCAATCACCTCGCGGAGCTCGGGCCGAAGCGGCGCCGGCGGCTCGACGACGTCGAGCCCTCGAACGAGGAGGTGGTCGATCGCATCCGGCTCCGTGGCGTCCCGGAGGTCGAAGCGGTCCCGCACGCGGGCGAACGGCTCGGGGTCTCGTCGCGGACGGAGGTTCAGGTCGCCGCCGAAGAGCAGCGGGTCGTCCCCGGCCCAGGCGACCGCCCGCTCCGCGGCCGCCTCCACCTCCGCCGCGGCGCGCACCGGGAGGCCGGCGCTCGCGTGCACGTTCGCGACGCAGACCTCGCCCTCGGCCATGTTCAGGCGAACGCAGAGCATCCGCCGCCGCTCCGGGAAGCGCGCGAGCGTCATGCGGCGTACTGCGACGATCCGGCCGCGAGCCAACAATTGGTTCGATCCGCCCTCGCTGGATGCAAGCAGGTCGGGGTTGCACTCGGCCAGGCGGCGCTGGAGGGCGGGCACCAGGTTGCGCGAGGTGAGCGCCAGCGCCCCGCTCGCCCCGAGCCGCTCGCTGAACGTCCGAAACCAGCGCGGCGGCGCCTCCTGAAGCAGCGCGACGTCCCACTCGAGCCGCGCGAGGAGCTCCGCGAACTCGCCGAGGAGCGGCCGGTTCACCTGAGCGTGCGTGTCGTTTCGCTCGGTCACTCGAAAGAGTCGTGAGCGCCAGGTGAAGAGAGCCGGATCGGGCGGGAAGTCGCGACCGTGGTAGAGGTTCCAGCTGAGGACTCGGATCGTGATCACCCACTTCCTGACCGGTGAGGAGCTTACGGCCGAGGAGCTTCGGGGGGTCATCGAGCGCGCGCTCGAGCTGAAGGCGGATCGCCTGTCCTCGCGCGCACTCGAGGGCAAGAGCGTCGCGCTCGTGTTCGAGAAGCCGTCCACCCGCACGCGCGTGTCGTTCGAGACGGGGGTCCACGAGCTGGGCGGCCATGCCGTCGTGCTGCGCGAGGGCGAGCTCCAGCTGGCGCGTGGCGAGTCGCCGCGCGACACGGCGCTCGTCCTGTCCCGCATGGTGCACGCGATCGGGATCCGCACGGGCCCGCACGAGGTGGTCGTCGAGGTCGCCGAGCACGCCTCCGTCCCGGTCATCAACCTGCTCACGCGCGACCACCACCCGTGCCAGGGGTTGGCCGACATGACGACGCTGCGGGAGCGGTTCGGGACGCTCGACGGCCTGAAGCTGGCCTACGTCGGCGACGGGAACAACGTCGCTCGCTCGCTGCTCGTGGCTGGGGCGCTCGCCGGCGTCGACGTCGCGGTCGCCTCGCCGCCGGAGCTCTCGCTGCCGGGCGTGCCGGTGGTCGAGCCGACCGAAGCCGTACGCGGCGCGCACGCCGTCTACACCGACGTGTGGGTCAGCATGGGCGATGAGGAGGACGCCGCCCGGAGGCGGGCGCTGCTGGCGCCGTACCGCCTGGACGACGAACTCCTTCAACGGGCACGGCCGGACGCCCTCGCAATGCACTGCCTCCCCGCTCACCCCGGCGAGGAGATCTCCGCGGCGGTCCTCTACGGCGAGCGCTCGGCGGCCTGGGTGCAGGCGGAGAACCGCCTGCATGCCCAGAAGGCGCTGCTGGAGCTGCTGCTGGGGAGCTGAGCGGGCGCGGTCGTATGGCGAGCGACCGCAACGGGATGTCGTGCCGGCGCCGGTACGACGGGGTTGCGGGCCGCGATCCCTTACCGAGCCCGACGCCGGCGGGGGCGGGGGCGGCTACTGTTCCACCACGACGGCATGAGAGAGTGGCTCGCATTGCTGATCGCATGCCTGGCGCTCGGCCTCTTGGCCGTGGGCTGCGGTGGCGACGACGACGATGACGGTGGCGGCGATGGGGGCGCCGCGACCCAGCAGCAGGGTCGTGGCGGCCCGGAGGTCGTGATGCGCAGCAGCCAGTTCGAGCCCCGCAACGTGACTATCAAGGCCGGCGAGAGCGTCACCTGGGTCAACGACGACCCCGTACCGCACGACGTGGAGGGCAGCGGACCGGGCGGCGAGTTCTCCTCCGGTCCGCCGGGCGGGATGGCCGAGGGCGACAGGTTCAGCTTCAAGTTCAAGCAGCCCGGAAACTACGAGTATGTGTGCCGGGTGCATGCGCCGGGGATGGCCGGCACCGTCACGGTGAGATGATGCTCAGGCCGAGCGTCGCCTGAGGCCGAAGCCGCGCAGCAGGAGCAACGCGGTCTCACTGAGCCCGCCACGGGCGGGCAGGAGGCCGAGCTGCGTCGCGGCGTCGTAAAGGTCGAAGAACCCCCGCGCCCGGCGCACCACGCCGTCGCTCAGCTCCACGTAGTGGAGCCCGTGCAGGGCCACAAAGCGGTCCGTTGCCGGCAGCATCGTCCCGAGGTCGCCACGGTGGGTTCCCACGGCCCGCCACGGGATGCAGGCGTGCTTGTCGCGGACGAGCGGCGGTGCTGTCGCCTCGATCCGGAGGTCCGGAAACGCGCCTCGCAGGCTCGCGGCATGGCGGTCGAGCGCCTCGACGCCGTGCAATGGGTCCACCGCCACCGGATCCTCGTAGCTCACGTCCGGCGTGCAGCACGGCTCGAACCCTGCGCCCTGCCAGGCGCCGCGCCAGCGCTCCGCGAGCGAGTCGAGCGCCGGGCGCTCGAGCGCGTCGCTCACCGCGTCGTCGGCGCCGCGCCGGCGTCGGGCAGATGGTCCTCCCTCTCCGCCCGCTCGAGCTCGGCGAGGCCCTCGTCCGGCGAGGAGGCGACGGCGTAGTGGCGGCGCGGGATGCGCCCGGCGCGGCGCGCCTCGACCCCCGCCTGCACCGCCATCCGCATCGCGCGCGCCATCGCCACGGGGTCCGCCGCGCGCGAGATCGCGCTCGCCAGCAGGATCCCGTCGCAGCCGGCCTCCATCGCCAGCACGGCGTCGGAGGCCGTACCGATCCCGGCGTCGAGGATCACCGGCACCCGGGCCGCCTCGATGATCAGGCGCAGGTTGTAGAGGTTATTGATCCCCATCCCGCTCCCGATCGGCGAGCCGAGCGGCATCACCGCGGCGCAGCCCGCGTCCTCGAGCCGTCTCGCCAAGACCGGGTCGTCGCTCGTGTACGGGAGCACCGTGAAGCCCTCGGCGGCGAGCGTCTCCGCCGCGACGAGCAGCTCGGCCGGGTCCGGCAGGAGCGTCCGGTCGTCCCCGATCACCTCGAGCTTGACCCAGTCGGTGCCGAGCGCTTCGCGCGCGAGCTTGGCGGTGATGACGGCCTCGCGGGCCGTGAAGCAGCCGGCCGTGTTCGGCAGGATCTCGACCCCGGCCTCCGCGAGCACCTCGACGATCGAGCCGCGGGCAGTGGGGTCGACCCGCCGCATGGCGACGGTCGCGAGCTCGGCGCCGGACCCCCGCGCCGCCTCGGCCATGACCCCGAGATTGCGGAAGCCGCCGGTGCCGAGGATGAGGCGCGACTCGAACGTACGCCCGGCGATCTCGAGCATCACCGGCCTCCCTGCACCGCGCGCAGCACTTCGACCTGCTGGCCATCGCGCACTTCGGTGCTGGCCCACTCGCCTCGCGGCACGACCTCCCCGTCGACGGCCACGGCCACGCCGCGGTCGTTCGCTCCGAGCTCGCCGACCGCCGCCTCCACCGTGGCGCCCGCCGGTAGCTCGCTCGGCTCGCCGTTGAGGACGATCGAGATCACGCGCGCGCTCTCGCGAACCGAGCCGGCGCCAGGGCTGCGAACTCATCCGGGAGCGGCTCTCCGGCGAGCAGCCCGGCGACGACCTGTCCCGTGAGCGGCGCGAGGAGGACCCCGTTTCGCCAGTGCCCGGTGGCCCAGACGAGCCCCTCCAGCTCGCCGCGCCCGACGACCGGCGCGTTGTCGGGGGTTCCGGGCCGCAGACCGGCCCTCGCTGCTACGAGCTCCAGCTCGCCGACCTCGGGGAAGACCTCCCACGCCGCCTCGAGCAGCCGAAAGACCCCATCCGCCGTCACCGCGGTGTCGAATCCCTGCTCCTCGACTGTCGCCCCGAGGACCACGCGGCCGTCCCCGCGAGACACGAGGTAGCACCGCGGCGTGCGCAGGACGCGCTCGAACGGCATCGCCATCGCCCCCCGCACCCGCAACTCCAGGATCTGGCCCTTCACCGGCCGCACCGGCGGCGCCTCGTCCGGCAGCAGCGCGGAGCTCCAGGCGCCCGCGGCGACGACCACCTGCTCGCACTCGATCGCGCCGGCCCGGGTGCGAACGCCGGTCACGCGGTGACCGTCGCTCTCGATCGCCTCGACGTCGACGCCGAGCGCGATCTGCTCGACGACGGAGGCGAGGGCGGCGACGGTGGCGCGCGGGTCGGCGCTCGCGTCCTGCGGGGCGAGGATCCCCCCGGCGATGCGCGGCGAGAGCCCGGGCTCCAGCCGGCGACACGCCGACGGCGGGAGCCACTCGGTGTCGAGGCCGAGGCCGCGCTGGAACTCATGCAGGCGTCGAAGGGCCTCGGCGTCGTCCCGGTCGGCGGCCACCACGAGCGCGCCGCCCGCGCGGTAGCCCGTCGGTAGCCCGCTGACCTCCTCGAGCTCGGCCGCGAAGGCGGGCCACCGGTCTCTCCCGGCGAGGTTCACTAGCAGTGGCACGTCCTCGCCGAAGTCAGCCTCGGTCACCGGCGCGAGCATCCCGGCGGCCACACCTGAGGCGCCCGAGGCCGGCTCGCGTGCGCGCTCGATCACGAGCACGGACAGCCCGCGCCTGCGGGCGCGCCAAGCACAGGCGAGTCCAATGAGTCCGGCGCCGATGACGACGGCGTCGTAGCGTTTGCTTCGCGGCAGCTCCATCACCTTCCCTTCGCCGGCATTACCCGGGTCAGGTTCGACGGTCGGCGGCGCCGCAGCCGCCCTCTCAGCCCGGTCTCCCCGAGCTCCCGTATGGCTTCAATCGTACCGCCGCGTGGGGTAATCGTCGGGGCGGCGGCGATCGGTGCCGAACATCACGGCGAGGGAGATCACCAGCCCGATGATGCCGACGATCATCAGGATCAAGCCGACGGTCTGAAGCTCCACGCCGGAGACCGTGACGGTGACCGCATAGCGCAGGACCGCGCCCACCGCGATCAGGAAGATCGACATGCCGATGCCCACACGGGGATCGTAGTGAGCCGCGCGGAGCCGAGGCGACTGGCCGGTCTGCTACGAATCCCCGCCGGGCAGCGAAACTACGGACACTCGGCCTGTTTATCGAGGGGATCTCAGCCCGGCTCCGCCACGATCCTCGTGCGACGACGCTCGACGCTTGCCCTGCTCTGCGCCGCATTTGCGGTCGTGGCTTGCACGGCACCCGGCGCCGGCGCGAACAGCCGTCAGGTAACGATCATGCAGGATGACGCGCTGCTGCTCCGGCACGATGCCGGGTCCCGGGCGCGAACGCTCGACGAGATGGACGAGCTCGGGGCGGACGTGGTCAAGGTCCAGGTGTACTGGAACGAGATCGCGCCTCAGGGCCGCCGTAAGCCGAGCGGCTTCGACGCGGCGGACCCCGCGGCTTACGTCTGGGGCGTGTACGACGACGTCGTGCAGGCGGTCATCGCGCGCGGCATGCGCCCACTGCTTGCGCTCGGCAACCGCGCCCCGGACTGGGCGACGGCGAGGCGCGGTCGCTACCGCGGCACCTACCGTCCGAGCGCACGCGAGTTCGGCCTGTTCGCGCGGGCCGCCGGCGAGCGCTACTCGGGCTCCTACGGCGGTCTGCCGCGCGTGAGCCTCTGGTCCATCTGGAACGAGCCGAATCTCTTCAGCTGGCTCGCGCCTCAGCGGGCGCGCGACGGCACCCCCATCTCCCCGAGCGTCTACCGACAGCTCTATCTGGCCGGGCACGGCGGCCTCCGCGCCACCGGGCACGGAGGCGACACGATCCTGCTCGGCGAGCTGATGCCGCTCGGGGCAGGGTCGCCGCGCAAGGTGCCTCCGCTCGAGTTCCTGCGGGAGGTTGCCTGTCTCGATCGCCGCTTCCGGCCGTACCGCGGGCGGGCCGCGCGCGTGCGTGACTGCGCCGGCGTGGCAAGGATTCCGACGTCGGGCATCGCCCACCATCCCTACACCCCCGGGGGAGGCGTCCACGCCCGGGGCAAGCGGGACGAGGCGCCGATCGCGGAGCTCGGGCGCCTGACCGGCACCCTCGACGCGATCGCTCGCCGCGGCCGCCTGCCCCGCGGGCTCCCGGTGTGGATCACCGAGTTCGGCTTCCAGACGGACCCACCGGATCCGTTCCAGTTCGCGATCCGGCGAGTCCCGGGCCTCATGGACGAGAGCGAGTGGATCGCGTTCCGCAACCGCCGGGTGCGGAGCTACTCGCAATACTCGCTGCGCGACGATCCGCTCCGACAGAGCGGGAACACCTTCCTCAGGTACTCGTCGTTTCAGATGGGGCTGCGCTTCGAGGACGGGCGCAAGAAGCCCGGCGTGTACGACGCCTTTCGGATGCCCACGTTCGTCCGCCTCCTCGGGCGGGACCGCATGGAGGTGTTCGGCGGCCTCCGGTCAGGCAGCGCCGGGCGCGCGGCGGTCTCGGCACGCGTCCCCGGCGGCCGGTACCGTTCCGTCGGCTCCGCGCCCCTGAACTCGGCAGGCTACTTCCACAGGGTCTTCCGGGTCAGGCGGGCCGCGGACGCCAAGTACCGGATCGAGATCGAGGGACGTAGGCGAGACAAGTCGCCCGTCGCCCGCTGAAGCGAGAGCCGAAGGTGAACCCCGGGCCCAGCCTGCGAAGAGCTCTCCTGCGCGCTGTCGTCCTCGCTTTGACGATCGTTGGGCTCGTCCTATCCGCCGCGCTCCCGCACGAGGCCGAGGGCGCACGTAATTTGGAGATCGCGCTTCAGGACGACGCCGTCTTCCGGGACGATCATTTCTTCGAGAGAGAGCGAGCATTCCGCTACGCGCGCGGGATAGGCGTGACCCGCCTGCGCGTGAACGCGATGTGGGCCTACTCGATGCCGCCCTCCCAGTGGCAGGGGAGGCGCAAGCCGCAGCAGGTGCAGTGGACCTTCTACGGCCTCGACTCGCTGATCGACGCCGCGGCCAAGCACGGCATTCGGGTGCACCTCTCGCTCACCGGCCCGGCGCCGACGTGGGCATCCGGCGACGGGCGGATCGGCGGGTACCGGCCGAAGACCAGCTACTTCACGGAGTTCGCGTCCACGCTGGCGGCACACGTCAAAGGCCGCGTCGACCGCTTCAGCATCTGGAACGAGCCGAACTGGCGCACCTGGCTGGGCCCACAGAGGAACGCTCCCGCCCTCTACCGCAGGCTCTATCAGAGCGGCTATGCCGCGATCAAGAAGGTGGACCCGGGCGCGAAGGTGCTGATCGGCGAGACGAGCCCGTACGCGCGCAACGGGTACTCGACGGCTCCGATCGCGTTCCTGCGGGCGCTTGCCTGCGTCGACAAGCGCTGGAGGCGCGTGCGCCGGTGCCCGGTGCTCAAGGCCGACGGCTACGCCCATCACCCCTACGAGTTCCGTTACCCGCCGAGCTACCGCTACCCTGGCGCCGACAACGCGACGATGGGCACGCTGTCGAACCTGACGCGCGCCCTCGACCGCATCTCGCGCACGGGAGCGCTCAGGTTCAACGGCCGGGGGCGGATGCCGCTCTATCTCACGGAGTTCGCCTACTTCGCGGCGGGCCGGCGCGCGCTGCCCGCGAAGGAGCGGTCGCGCTATCTGGCGGAGGCGTTCACGATGGCGCTGAAGAACCCGCGCGTGAAAAGCCAGCTCCAGTACCTGCTCGTCTCGCCACCGTCGAGCTCTCCGGGCGGCTTCTTCAACACCGGACTGATCTCGCGAACCGGCGCCGAGCACCCGCAGTACCGGGCGCTCCAGCGCTGGTACCGGCGCAACCGCGCGCGCGTCAAGCGCCCGGGGGCGGCGATCGAGCTACCGCCCGCGCCTTCCTGAGCGGTCGTCCACGCTGAGGCGGCCTCAGCGGCAGATGCCGGCCGCCGTCTTGCGGCAGCCCTGCGCGCGGCGAGCGCTCGCAGCGTAGGCGCGCAGCGCCGGCTGGGGTATGAACGAGTCCTCGAGCCGCACGAGTCCGGAGTAATCGAACAGGTCGTCCTGGCCGCTGTAATTGGACGCCCAGGTGTACCAGTAGATCCGGGCGAGCCCCAGCCGGCGGCGGTTTCGCACCCCTAGGCGGTACAGCCTGCGCAACCGGACGGCCATGCCGCGGTCGGTCGTGTACCAGGCCCGCTGCCAGGACAGTGGGGGCCGAGAGACGCGGCCCTTGCCGGCGGGGAAGGTGGTCTCCGTGACGAAGATCGGCTTGCGCGGCTCGCGCTCGCGGCGCAGGACGCGGCGAACGAGGCGGCTCGCCAGCATGACGAAGCGGGGGCTGCCGGTGAAGATGTTGATGGCCACGGCGTCGAAGCTCCCGCGCGCACCGGCCCGGTAGAGCCGTGTGAGGCGCTCCCAGGACGCGTCCGCCAGGGCGGCGAGGACGATCTTGGCGCCCCGGTCGACGCTTGTGATCGCCCGCCTCGACTCCTTGAGCAGCGAGACGTACTCGCGCGCCCAGACGGTCGAGTCGTCGCCCGGAACGTGCCAGAAGACGTCGAGGTGCGGCTCGTTCCAGATCTGCCATTCCCGAAGCGGCCGGTATGGCAGCGCCGGATGCTCCTGCCAGAAGCTCCCACGAGGCCCATACCGCAGGACGAGGGCCTGGAGATAAGCGGTGTAGGTCTCGACGTTCGCCGGAGGTGAGCCGGGATGCTCGTCGCGGGCGGCCCAGGCGGGGGTCCTGTAGACGACCGGCAGCAGCCGGATCCGCCGAGCGGCGGCCAAGGCGACGATGCGGTCGGTGGCGGTGAAGTCCGGCACATGGCCGTCCGCCGGCTGGGCTCTCGCCCAGCTGAAGACCGTCCGGACCGATTCCACCCCCGAACGGGCCATCAGGTCCCACTGCTCCGCCTGCTGCTCCTCCGGCACCCTCGCCGCTGCGCCGTCCCACATGACCCCGTAGAACCCGTGCGGGACGAGCCGTCGGGCGGCGTCGGCGGCGGGTGTCGCGGCTACGAGGAGCAGAAACACCAGCGCGAGCGATGCCGCCGTCGAGTGGCGAGGCCACCGGTTCTCCCTCACGTAAAACATGGACACGGAGATCCGTAATTCGATTCGGCGACCACCGCAACCGGACGCCTCGGCGGTGTTGAAGGGACCGGGCGTAACCAACGACGGCTCGCACGGCGGCCCACGGCGACAGCGCACCCGACCTCTCCTCGCACGATGCGCTTCAGACTGATCTTCTCGATCCCGCTTGCAGTGGCGGCGATGGTGGCGGTTCCCGCCGCCGCCGGGGCAAGCTGGAACCAGCAGGCGGTGTTCCAGGACGACCACAACCTGCTGGAGCGCGGCGACTCCGTGCGAGAGCGAACGCTCGACGAGCTGAGGGCCCTGGGTGTGGACGTCATCAAGGCCCAGCTCAGCTGGTCGGACGTGGCGCCGAGGGGTCGCAGGCGTCCGGCGGGCTTCGTCGCCGCCGACCCCGCGCACTACCCGGGCTGGGCCCGCTACGACGCGCTCGTACGGGACGTGCAGGCGCGCGGCATGCAGGTGATGTTCGCGCTCAGCCCTCCGTACCCCGGATGGGCGACGGCCCGGCGCGGTGACGCAGTCGGCGTCGACCGCCCGGATCCCGATGCCTTCGGCGGCTTCGCGGAGGCCGCCGGCCGGCGCTACCCGGGCGTCGACATATGGACGATCGGAAACGAGCCCAACCATCCCGGGTTCCTCTATCCGCAGGCCACCCGCCGGCGCGTGCCGTTCGCGCCGCACCGCTATCGCGCGCTCGTGCGGGCGGCGGTGGCCGGCCTCCGCCAATCGGGTCACGCCGGGCACACGATCCTCTTCGGCGAGCTGCTTCCGATCGGCAAGTCGCGCTACTTCCGCAAGAACACGATCAAGCCGCTGCGGTTCATCCGGGAGTTCTTCTGCCTCGACTCGCGCTGGCGGGCGTTTCGCGGACGGGCGGCGCGTCTCCGCGGCTGCCACCGCTACCGCCGGCTGACCGGAGTCACCGGCTTTGCGTACCACCCCTACACGCGTCCGAACGGACCGCGGGGCAGGGAGCCGTCGCGGGACGACGCCACGATCCGGTCGTATGGGCGGATCGCGCGCGCCCTCGACATCGCCCGCCGCAAAGGCCGCATCGGCGGGCCGCGGCTGCCGATCTGGAACACGGAGTTCGGCTTCCAGTCGAACCCACCGGATCGATTCCAGACCGCGCTGCGGCGCATACCCGGCTTCATGGCGGAGTCCGAGCTGTGGATCTCGCTTCGCAACCCCCGTGTTGCGAGCTACTCCCAGTACACGCTGACGGACACGCCCGTGCGCGCCGCCCGCGACGTCTACGGCACGTGGCAGGGCGGCCTTCGCTTTGACGACGGACGGCCGAAGAGCGGTGTCTACGACGGCTATCGTCTGCCCATCTTCGTGCGGCTGCTAGGGCCGGGGGCGGTAGAGGTGCGGGGTGCCGCCCGTCCGGGCGGCGCGGGGGCCGTCGTCCAGGTCCAGCAGCGTCCCAGGGGCGGCGCGTTCCGCGACCTCGGTGGCCCCCTCACGGTGCAGAACGCACGTGGCTACTTCCGCGCCCGGTTCAGGATCTCGCGGGCCGCTCAGCGGCGATACCGCTTCGTGTACGGCGACCACACCAGCCGCGCCGCAAAGGCCGTCACCCGTTGACGCCGTGAACCCGATTACGCTCTGGAGGAAGATGACTCGCACTCTCGCATTCCTCGTGGCCGCCGCCGCCTTCGTGGGTGGGGCCCTCGCCCTAGGCACGGAGCGGTCGCAGGCGGCCGTGCTCGTCGGCGTCGCCGACCAGGACCCGGCCCTCTTCAGCGACCCGCTGTTCGACCAGCTTCGGGTAAGGCGCTCGCGCAACTTCCCGGCCTGGAACGTGGCGCTCGACTCGCGGCAGGCGGCCGAGCTCGACAATTGGCTCAACGCGGCGCGGGCCGCGCGCGTCGAGCCCCTCATCTCGTTCAGTCAGTCGGTCGGATCGCGCTGCCCGGGCAGGCCGTGCAAGCTGCCGACGGTACGCGAGTTCACGCGTGCCTTCCGAACATTCCGCCGGCGCTGGCCGTTCGTGAAGGTGATCAGCCCATGGAACGAGGCGAATCACCGGAGCCAACCCACGTTCAAGAACCCGAAGCGGGCGGCCCAGTACTACAACGTCGTCCGTAGGTACTGCCGCGGTTGCAAGATCGTCGCGGCCGATGTGATCGACGAGACGAACATGGAGCGCTGGCTCCGGACGTTCAGGCGCTACGCCAGGAAGCCCCGCCTCTGGGGTCTGCACAACTACCGCGACACCAACCCGCGCAGGGGCCAGCAGTACGGCGGCACCGCCCGGCTGCTCCGGGCCGTCCCGGGCGAGGTCTGGCTTACGGAGACCGGCGGCCTGGCGCGCTTCGTGCTGCCGAACGGACACACCTTGTTCCCGTTCAGCCTCAGCCGCCAGAACCGAGCGGTGACGCGGATGTTCTCGCTCACCAAGCGCTACCGCAGCCGGATCAAGCGGCTCTACATCTACAACTGGTTCGGCCAGCCGCTCACGAACCGCTTCGACGCCGGACTCGTGAACGTCGACCGTACGGCTCGACCGGCGTACGACACCGTGCGGAGGATGCTTCGTACGAGCACCTTCAAGCCCTAGAGAGTTGGATCGCCGCGAGCGGCTGCGCCGGGCCAGGCTGTACTTCGTCACCGACATCCGGCCGGCTCTCGAGCAGCTGCTCGCAGCGGCGCTCGCGGGCGGCGTGGACATGCTGCAGCTGCGCGACAAGTCGGCGAGCGATCGAGAGCTCGTCGACGCGGCTGAGGTCTTTCGGCGCGAGTGCGATTCGCATGGGGCGCTCTTCTGGGTGAACGACCGGCCGGACCTGGTGGATCGTTGTGGTGCGGATGGCGTGCATGTCGGGCACGAGGACATGGCCCCGGCTGAGGCTCGGAGGCTCCTCCCACTGGATCGCCTCGTTGGTCTCTCCACCCACTCGCCGGGGCAGCTCGAAGCCGCGCTGGCCGCCGGCGAGGCGGACGAGCTGAGCGTCGGCCCAGTGTGGGAGACGCCGACTAAGGAGGGCCGCCCGGGCACTGGGCTCGCGTACGTCCGCTACGCGGCGAGACGTGCTCGCGAGCACCCATGGTTCGCGATCGGCGGGATTGACCTCGGTAACGTCCGCGAGGTGGTCGAAGCCGGTGCCTCGCGCATAGTGGTGGCGCGAGCGATCCGGGACGCTCCTGATCCGCGCGCCGCGGCTGCGGCACTACGCGCGGCGCTCGAGGAGGCTCGGGGTGGCGGAGAAGGGCAGCCGTAAGCGACGCGGGCAGCCCCGCCGGCCGACGCGGGCGCAGGGCCATTCCGCGGAATCGCCTCGGTCGGCTCCACCGGCGGAATCCGCGTCACGGCCCGGTTCCGCGGAGCCGCCCGCCTCCGCGATGGAGCGCGCCTACGCCCGCGGGCGGGCGAGGGACGCCGCGGCGCGAGCCGCGCTCAAGCCGCTCGCGCCCGGCGAGCGTCCCACCGCGGTAAGCGTCGGCGCGGTCGCCGCCGCCGTGCTCGCGCTCGCCAACCTCGTCGCGCTCGTCGCGGGCTGGGACGCCGGCCCGGGATCGCACGGCGGGGGCGGCCAGGCGATCGCTGGCAGCCTGCTCGTGACCGGGCTCCTGTGCATCGTCGCGTACGGGATGTGGAGAGCCCGCTACTGGGCGGTGCTCGGAATGCAGACCCTGCTCGCGATCACGATCATCTTCGCCACGCTCGGGTTGATCACGGCGACACGCGTGTGGGCGGCGCTCTTACTCGTCGCGATCATCTGCGCCTCTGGCGCGCTGTTCTGGGTGCTGATCAAGGCGATGGCCCGAATCCAGATGCCGGAGCGCCCGCGCGCCGGCTAGGCGCTCGCGCCGGCGAGCACTGAGTAGTCTCACTGACGATGCCGGAGAGCAAGTACGACTGCATCGTCATCGGCTCCGGACCCGGTGGGTACGTGGCGGCGATCCGGGCCGCACAGCTCGGGATGAAGACGGCGGTGGTCGAGAAGGAGAACGTCGGCGGCCGGTGCCTGAACGAGGCCTGCATCCCTGCGAAGTCGATCCTCAGGGTGGCCGAGGTGATGGATGAGGTTCGGCACGCAGAGAGCTTCGGCATCACGGTCAACGGCAGCGAGTTCGACTACGGCGGTGCCGCGAAGCACCGGGACAAGGTGGTCAAGACGCTTACCGGCGGCGTCGGGATGCTGTTCAAGAAGAACAAGATCGACCTGATCGAGGGCTTCGGCTCGGTCACGGACGACGCGAACGTCAGGATCGGGGGGCAGTTCGACGGAACCGACATCGAGGCCGACCGGGTGGTACTCGCTTGCGGGTCGGTGGCCAAGCCGATCCTCGACCTTCAGTTTGGCGAGCGGATCCTCGACACCGCCGGCATGTGGCTCCTCAACGAGCAGCCGTCGCGACTGTGCGTCATAGGGGCCGGCGCGTCGGGTACCGAGATCGCCTCCGCCCTCGGCCGGCTCGGCACCGAGGTGGTCCTGCTCGAGGCGCTCGACCGCATCCTGCCCCTGGAGGACGAGGAAATTGCGAAGGCGTGCGTGCGGGAGATCCGCAAGCAGAACGTGCGCATCGAAACGGGGGCGAAGGTCGAGGGCGCCTCAGCGGGCGATTCGTCCGTGACCGTCTCCTTCAACGGGGGGTCCGAGGAGTTCGACTACCTGGTGATCGCCGCCGGGCGCGGTCCGGACGTGGAGGGGCTCGGCCTCGAGGAGGCCGGCATCGAGCGCGACGATCGCGGCTTCGTCAGGGTCGACGGCCGACTGCGCACCACTCGCGACCGAGTGTGGGCGATCGGCGACATGGTCCCCGGACCCGCGCTGGCCCACAAAGCCTCCGACGAGGGAATCATCGCGGTGGAGGACGCAGCCGGGAACGATGTCCACGAGATCGACTACACGTACATCCCGGCAGTAACCTTCTGCCATCCCCAGGTCGCGTCTTTCGGCATGACCGAGCGGCAGGCCCGGGAGGCCGGTCACGACGTAGTGGTCGGCAAGGTCCCGATGGGCGCCGTCGGAGCCCCGACCGTCTACGGAGACCGCGGCGGGCTGGTCAAGATCGTCGGCGACAAGAAGTACGGCGAGATCCTCGGCGGCCACATCTGCTCTGTCCGGGCAGCGGACCTGATCCAGGAACTCGTCAACGCGCGCGAGCTCGAGGGCGGGTTCCACGAGGTGGCGCGGACGATCCACCCGCATCCGGCTTTCGCCGAGACCGTGATGGAGGCCGCCCGCGCGACCGACGGCTGGTTGATTCACGGCTGACCCGGTTGTCTCCAGCGCCGAACGTGTTCGAGCCGGAGCTCGACGGCGGCTCGGAGCGGCCCGGGTTCACGGTGCGGCGGGCGCGGCTCGGCCGGCAGGCCTGAGGCCACACGCTTGGCGCGTCGCTCTACGAGCTGCCGCCCGGTCAATCGCCGTGGCCGTACCACGCTCACCTGAGAAACGAGGAGATGCTGATCGTCCTCCGACGAGACGTGCGGCGCTCGCACCAGTCGCGCGCCGGGGGACGGGGAAGTCACGCGCGTTTCTCGCTTTCTCCGCAAAGAGCGGAGTGGTTGCCGCTTGGGCCGACGGCGACACGCTCCAGGCGGACGCCTCGGTACTACGCTCGCCGGCCTCGGTCCCGGCGTGGGGGGCGAGTTATCTCCCCGTCGGAACTTAGGACAGCGGCAGATGGAAGTCACCACCGCAGGCATGAAACATCCGCCGTTTCGGACGGGGAGAGATGCTTAGGCGGCGCCTGGTTTGGTTGGCGCTCGTGGCCGCGGCCTCGGTTCTCGCGTGCTTCGGCCAAGCAAGCTCCGCTGCGGCAGGCGAGTTCACCATCGAGACATGCGGGTTCGACGCTCCAAGATATTCGACGGAGGCTTTCGAGGACTTCGCGACGCGCGGCATGATGTGGAAACGCGCGTGCGACCCGGAGGGGCACGGCCTGCGGGGACTGATAACCGGCAACGTCGTCCGCAGCGGACGCGTGGCACGCGGCGCCCGGTCGTATTTCATCCTGAGGGCGCCGCCCGGAACGTACTTCAGGTCGCTCGTCTGGTCCGGTGACATAGAACGCCGCGACTGCCGCTACGCCCTCCACCTTTGGGCCGACGGGCCCAGTGGTCAGCCAATACCGGTCAAGAATCGCCGCGCAAACATCGGCTGTCCCCGCCCGGGCCTCGCGCAGGCGGCCGGTTGGCCTGGCACGGAGGAGTACCCGATCGACGGCACAACAAGGATCGTCCAGCGCGCGGTGTGCGTGGGCGCCCCCCGAAAACCGTACTGCTCGGCTCGTGGCTTCAACTACATCCGGACCTTCAAGGCGAAGGCCCACGTCGTCGATCCGGCCCCTCCGGATATCCGCGTTCTTCAGGACAACCCGTTCACGTCGGGGCAGTGGGTGAGCGGGCTCCAGAGAGTCAACTATGACGCCGCCGACAACGTCGGGGTCAAGCTGGCGCGGGCTGTTGTATCCGGCGTCTATCAAGGGGAGCACGCGCGAGCCTGCGACTTCGCGCTGCGAGTGCCGTGCCCGAATGGGCCTGGCGTCATCGAGATCAACACGCGAATGCTCAGCGAGGGCTCGCAGGTCCTCACCGTCGAGGCTCTCGACGCCGCGGATAACGTCCGAGCATCAGACGCCCCAACCACGGTTCGCGTCGATAACACAGCCCCGGGGGCGGTGGCCGTGGCGGCTGAGGGCGGCGAGGCCTGGCGTAACCGGAATGACTTCGGCCTGCTGTGGGCCAACCCGACGGAGAACGATCGCGCACCGGTCACGGCCGCTCACTACCGGCTCTGCCGTGTGGACGGAACCGACTGCAGGGACGGAAGCCGGTCAGGCCCATCAATCGACCGGCTCTCCGACATCGCCGTGCCAAGTCCGGGAGAGTGGCAGTTCCGCATGTGGCGCGAGGACGCGGCGGGCAACCGTGAGTCGACAAATGCCTCGCTCCCGGTCATCCTGCGCTTCGATCCCGAGCCGCCAGAGCTCGGGTTTGAGCAACTGGCGGCATCGGACCCAACCCGAATCTCGGTCCTCGTGACGGATCGTGTCTCGGGACTCGCGGGCGGACAGATCGAGATCAGCCGCGAGGGGTCCGACCTTTGGCAGACGCTCGTCACCCGTCAGGACGGCGACCGGCTCGTCGCCCGGCTCGACGACGTCGTGCTTTCGCCTGGTTCTTATCGGCTGCGCGCAACCGCACGCGATCGCGCCGGAAACGAGAAGAGCACGGATACACGCCTCGACGGGCAACCGATGGTCGTCACTCTCCCGGTGCGGATCCCGACGGCGCTGCGCGCCGGAGTAGCCAGGAGACGGACTGAGCGCCGTGTGATCGGGAGGCGTGGGAACCGTCGGGAGGTGCGACGCGAGGTTGTGACGCTCGAGCCATCGGCCCGCGTGGCGCTTGGTGACCAAGTGCGCATCGGCGGCCGGCTGGAGAGCAGCGACCGACAGCCCATTGCCGGCGCGGAAGTACTGGTCCTCAGACGCGGCGTCGGGGCGGAGCAGCTCGCGCAGGTGTTGACCACGGACGCTCAGGGGGCGTACGCGTACACCGCGCAGGCGAATGCGTCACATACTCTCCGGTTCGTCTTCCAGGGGACGCCGCTGATGCTGCCGGCGGAGAGTGAGGTCGTCCTGTCGGTGCCCGCGACATCGACGATCGAGGCGCAGCCGCGACGACTACGGAACGGCGGCATGGTCCGGTTCGGCGGTCGGGTGGGCTCGCTGCCGACACCGCCTGCCGGCAAGCTCGTCGAACTCCAGGTTGTCCTTTCGGGCGAGTGGCAGACCTTCCGCACGACCTATACCGATTCGGCGGGCGCGTGGCGAGTCCCTTACCGCTTCAGGCGAACCTGCGGCGTCACCCGATACCGCTTCCGGGCACGCATACCTGCCGAGGCGGGCTACCCATTTGAGACCGGCTACACGCGCGCCGTGAGAGTGGTTGTGAGGGGTGGTCGTTGCAGATGAGCCGGCCAACGCTTATCCGCGGCCGAATGCATAAACGACAGGTCCTGACTGCCTACGGCGAGCCCCCCGCTGGTGCGCCGGGGTACGTCGAGACCACTTCCGCAAAACGGAGGCATCGTGATCCAAGCGCTGCGCCGGCGTCTCACCTATGCGAACGCCATGGCGACGCTCGCCCTCTTCATCGCTCTCGGTGGCTCGTCCTATGCCGCCCTCTCTATCACCGGTCGCAACGTCGAGAACGGCTCGCTCACCTACAAGGATTTGCGCCGGGACACTCTAGGAGGCAGCCGTATCAAGGAGTCCCGCCTCGGCACAGTGCGCAGCGCAAGGAATGCAGAGTCGCTCAACGGCGTGACGGCCGCGCGGCTGCTCGTACGGTGCCCAGCCGGAACCTTCCCCGTCTCGGACGTCTGCGTGGAGAGGACGTCACGCCAACCTGCGCCGTACGGCACAGCGGCGGTTATCTGCGAGAGCACGGATCGACAGGCGAGCGCCGGTCGGCGTCTACCGGACCACGACGAGCTGATGACTGCGATTGGAGACGCCGATATCGCGCTTGCGCCAGGTGGGGAGCTGACGCGCAACGTGTATCCGTCGGGGTCGGTCTCCGGGGAGGTGGATGTTCTCTACGTGACGAACAACGTTGGCAGCGTCGCACTCACGCCGAACACAGCCGCCGGCGCCAAGGCCTTTCGCTGCGTCGCCGACCCCTTGAACTAGCAGGCGACTCTGGCCCGCAGTCGCGGGTCGACAACCGGAAGGAGAGCTGATGTCCTCCCTGCCGTCTCATCTGCTCGAGACCGGTGATCACGGACGGCTCGACCTCCACCCGAGTTGCCCCGTGTGTCGGCGCGAGCGGCTTGTCGGGATGCTCAGGTGCCGTCCCGTGCGTTCGCGTCGACTCCAGGCGGCGCTCGCGACCGGCGTTTTTGCGTTTTCGGCAGCGGCGCCTGCAGTGGCAGCAATACCGCCTGAACGCGATCGCCACCAGGAGGGCGTGGCAGCGCCGGAGCGACCTGTGAGCGGCGGCCGTGAACGGCCGCCCGACGGCGTCGACGACCCCGACTTCGACCCGGGCGGGGACACAGAGTTGCCGTTCGACGTCGGAGCGCCGGATACGGCGCCGATGGATGAAGAGGACGTGGATACGGGCCAGGGCCCCCCGATGGAGGTGGAGCCTCCAGAAGATCTGTCCGCGCGCGTAATCGCGCCGGATGAGCCCGAGTCTGAGACGCCCGCGGGCGGCGACGCACCTGTCCCGCCCGCGGAGGCGGCGCCGGTCCCCCCGCCCCCTGCAAGCGTGGAGCCCACGCCGGCCCCACCTCCGCCAGCGACGATGGACGAGCCGGCGAAAGCCGACGAGCCAGCTTCGCCGGACTCCCGCGGACCGAAGGCGAAGTCGGAACCGGGCCGGGATCACGGATTACCGAACCGAACGAAGATCACCCGACCGGACGCGACGACGAGACCGGTCGAGCCGCGGTTGTCGCCCCTGGCACCGGCCGGCAACGTGGCTCCCTCCATCGTGAGCTCGCCCGGGAGACTCTCTACGCAGCCGGCGCCTGTCTCGACGTCCCAGCAGGTCGCCGTCGCCCCGCCCAGTGCTCCCGGCGAGAACTCGCGCAGTGCTTCCGGCGAGAAGGGTTCGCGGCCGCTACGAGGGCAGGCGCGGGTCTACGTTGTCCAGTCCGGCGACTCCCTCTGGTCGATCGCTCGGACGGTGCTCGGGTCGTCCGCTTCTCCCGCGCGCATCGCTCGAGAGGTCGATCGCCTTTGGGATCTCAACAAGGATCGGATCGGTACGGGCAACCCGGATCTCCTGATGGTGGGCACTAAGCTCAGGCTCCGGTAAGCCTCGCTTGAGGGCGCCGCCCGGGAGTCATGGTCCTAACCACACGCCCCATCTGACGCGCCAGCCGATCTTCTACTACGACCTCGGCTCGCCGTACGCCTACCTGGCTGCCGAGCGCATTCAGCATGTTCTGGCGGTCGTTCCGATCTGGCAGCCGATCCTTCTCGGGGGCATCTGGAAGAAGACCGGCGGTCGGTCCTGGGCCACCACCGAGCGCCGGGAGGCCGGGATGGCGGAAGTCGAGCGGCGGGCCGAGCGATACGGCTTGATGCCCATCAAGTGGCCCGACGGGTGGCCCAACAACACGCTGACCGCCATGCGCGCCGCGACGTTCGCGCAACAGACCGGCCGCGCCGTGGCGTTCTCCTTGGCCGCGTTCAGGCAGGCGTTCGCCGCGGGCAGGGACCTATCGGAGATCGATAACGTCCTGATCGCCGCCGCCGCCTGCGAGCTCCACCCACACGCCGTACTGAAGGGAATTGGGATGCGCTCGACCAAGGACCGGCTGCGTGACGCCACACGGGAGGCCTTCGAACGCGGTGTACGCGGCGTGCCGACCATCGCAGTCGGCGACGAGCTCTTCTGCGGCGACGACCGACTCGAAGAAGCGGCAGCCGCGCTGTAAGCGGTTCGCGCGGCTCCGCTTGGTCGTTCTGACGATCGACCTATGCGTCGAGGTCCGCGCGGGTTGCACCAAATGGCCAACGGGTACTCTCCGACGCAAGTGGCCATACGAGAGACGACAAAGACACGAAAGAACGGCGACGGCACCGCTCCCGGTGACGTAACCAAGCCCGAGGAGATTCGCTTCGGCGAGGTCAAGCACGACCTCCCCGACCCGGAAACTTGCCGCACGGTTCTCTCGAAGATGATGCTCATCCGCCGCTTCGAGGAACGGGCGGGTGAGATGTACGCGAAGGCGAAGATCGGCGGCTTCCTCCACCTCTGCATCGGAGAGGAGGCCGCGATCGTCGGGGCCACTCAGGCGCTCCGCGACGGCGACTACCTGATCTCCACCTACCGCGAGCATGGCCAAGCGCTCGCGCGTGGCACGCACCCCAACGGGGTAATGGCCGAGCTCTTCGGACGTGAGGACGGCTGCTCGCGTGGCCGTGGCGGCTCGATGCACCTCTTCGACTGGGAGAAGCGATTCCTCGGCGGTTACGGGATCGTGGGCGGCAGCCTCCCCCTCTCCGCCGGTGTCGCGCTCGCCTGCGACTACCTCGAGACCGACGACGTGATCCTCTCGATGATGGGCGACGGCGCGACGAACCAGGGCACTTTCGGCGAGACGATGAACCTCGCCGCACTGTGGAGCCTGCCGGTCGTGTTCGTGATCGTCAACAACCAGTTCGGGATGGGGACCGCGCTTCATCGGCACTCGGCGGTCACGGACCTGTCGCGCAAGTCGGAGGGGTTCGGCGTGCCCGGGACGCGCTGCGACGGGATGGACGCACTCGACGTCCACTCCGTGGTATCGGACGCGCTCGCGCACGCGCGTGAGCAGCGCCAGCCGCAACTCGTCGAGGCCGTGACGTACCGCTACCGCGGACACTCGATGGCGGACCCCGAGGAGTACCGCTCGAAGGAAGAGGTCGAGGAGTGGCGGCGGCGCGACCCGATCCAGGCGTTCGCCAGGCGGCTCGTGGACGAGGGCGTCCTCGGTCAGGATGAGGTCGAGAAGCTGGATGCGGAGGCGATCGAGGCGGTCGACGAGTCGGTGAAGTTCGCGGACAAGTCGCCCTTCCCGGAGCTCGACTCCCTCTACGACGACGTCTACGTCTTCACCGACGAGGTGCCGGCGTGGTGGACGGTGGACGAACGCACTCCGGAGGTCCACCGAGGCGAACGCGAGCGCGAGGCCGGGCAGGTGCCGCATGACCTCGCGGAGAAGGGCGCCGCCTACGCGGGCGTCGGCGACCGGCAGGCACGCAAGCGACGTACCCCGACCGACCGGCGCCAAGAGGGCGCTCAGCAGGGCCCCGGCGAGGATGGCGAGGCAGCCGAGGAGGTGGAGCCCGGCACGACGGACCCGGCGACCGCCGCCGCCGGCGGCGAGGTCGGCTCGGCGGAACCGGCGGACGAGGGAGGCGCCGACTAGTGCCGGTCATGCGCTACCGCGAGGCGCTCAACCAGGCGCTTCGCGAGGAGATGCGAGCCGACGAGAAGGTCTTCCTCATGGGAGAGGACATCGGCGTCTTCCAGGGCGCGTTCAAGGTCACCGCGGGGTTGCTGGAGGAGTTCGGGGAGAAGCGGGTCCGCGACACGCCGATCTCCGAGAACACGATCGTCGGGATGGGCGTGGGCTCGGCGATGGTCGGCCTGCGACCCGTGGTGGAGCTCATGACGATCAACTTCTCGCTCCTTGCGATGGATCAGATCGTCAATCACGCGGCGGCGATCCGTTACATGTTCGGCGGGCAGGTGAAGGTGCCGATGGTGATCCGGATGCCGCAGGGCGCCGGTCACCAGCTCGGCCCCACACATTCACACTCCTTCGAGGCCTTCTACCTCCACGTGCCCGGGCTGCTCGTGGCCGTTCCCAGCACCGCGGCGGACGCCAAGGGCCTCCTCAAGGCGGCGATCCGCGACGACAATCCCGTGATCTTCATCGAGCACGAGACCCTCTACGGCCAGCGGGGCGAGGTGCCGGAGAACGGGGGCCCGATGCGCTTCGGGGAGGCGGCGGTCCGCAGGCAGGGAGACGACGTCACGATCATCGGCATCTCCCGCATGGCGATCACCGCGCAGAAGGCCGCCGACAGCCTTGCCGAGACGCACGAGATCGAGGCCGAGGTCATCGATCCGCGGACGCTGCGCCCGCTCGACCTCGACACGATCCGCGACTCCGTCAAGAAGACGAACCGTGCCGTCATCGTCGAGGAGGGCTGGCCGCACGGCGGCGTGGGCGCGAATCTGGCGGCGTTGATCCAGGAGCAGGCCTTCGACTGGCTCGACGCTCCGGTCGAGCGGGTCACCGGTGCAGACGTGCCGATGCCGTACTCCAAGCCCCTCGAGCAAGCCGCGTTCCCGCACGAGGAGCATGTAGTCCAGGCCGCGCTGGCGACCTTCCGCGATCTGTAGGAGGAGATCGGATGGCCACCGACATCACAATGCCCCGCCTGTCCGACTCAATGGAGGAGGGCACCGTTCTCAAGTGGCTGGTGGACGAAGGCACCGCGGTTACGCGCGGTGAGCCGCTCGTCGAGATCGAGACGGACAAGGCGAACATGACCTACGACGCCGACACCGACGGCGTGCTGGTGGAGATCGTGGCCCAGGAAGGAGACACCCTCCCGATCGGCGAGGTGATTGCGCGCGTTGGCGAGCCCGGCGAGGTGAAGGGCGACGGCAAGCCGGCGGCCGAGGAGGAGGCGGCGGCAGCAACAGAGCGGGGAGCGGAGAAAGCCGAGGCGGAAGCGCCTTCTGCGCCCGACGAGGACGCGGCAGGCGCCCGCGGTGAGGCCCGCGGCGCGGCCGGCGCCGAAGCGGGCGGCGGCGAGACGCAAGCCGGCGACGGCACGGGCACCGCCACTCGCGAGCGAAAGCCGGCCGGCGACGGCGACGGTCGCATCAAGGCCTCCCCAGTGGCGCGCCGGATGGCGCGCGAGCTCGGCGTGGAGCTGGCCGACATAGAGGGCACTGGCCCTGGCGGCCGAATCGTCAAGGCGGACGTAGAGGCGGCGGCCGGCGATGGCGCGAAGGCTGCGCCGGCCGAGGCGCCCGCGGAGGAGCGCGAGGAGGCGCTGCCGGCCGAACCGCCGGTCGCCGAAGAGCGCCCGGTCGCGGCCGAGCCCGCCCGCGAGGAGGCCGGGCCGAAGGGACGCGCTGAGATCCACGAGCTCACGCGCCTGCAGCAGACGATCGCCCGCCGGATGGCTGAGTCAAAGGCCACCGCGCCTGATTTCGCCATCTCGCTGACGGTCGACATGACGAACGCCGTCGAGCTGCGGACCAGGCTCAAGGAGGTCACCGATCCGGCGCCCTCCTTCAACGACATGGTCGTCAAGGCCGCCGCGATGGCGTTGCGCGAGCACCCGCGCGTCAACGGGGCTTACCGGGACGGGAAGTTCGAGCTCTACGAGAAGGTCAACGTCGGCGTCGCGGTGGCCGCGGAGGACGCGCTCGTCGTGCCGACGGTCTTCGACGCTGACACGAAGTCGCTCGGTCAGATCGCGCGCGACGCCCGGGCGGCGGCCGCGAAGGTCCGCGACAAGACGATCACGCCACCGGAGCTCTCCGGCGCCACGTTCACTGTGTCGAACCTGGGCATGTTCGGAATCGAGTTCTTCATGGCGATCATCAACCCACCGCAGGCCTCGATCCTGACCGTCGGAAAGCTCGAGAAGCGCCCTGCGGTCGGCGACAACGACCGCATAGTCGCACGGGACCAAATGACGCTCAGCCTGGTGTGCGACCACCGCATCCTCTATGGCGCCGACGGCGCGCAGTTCCTCCAGCGCGTGAAGCAGCTGCTGGAGCAGCCGCTTTCGCTGGCCCTCTAGGCGAACGGCGCCCGTCCCTCCCGGCCTTCGACCACACCGGCGCACGCCGGCGGGCATTTTCTGCCTGAGCGGCTGGCATGGATGGTGCCGGTGACGGGTAGCTGTGCGCGCAGCCTTCTTCGAGCGGGGGCCGCGCGGGCCGGATGGCGCGCGCGGCGCGCCGCCGCTGCGTTCGAGGGGCTCGAGGCAAGGGCTAGCCTCGGATGCATGGACGGTTACGAGCCGCGCATGCCGCAGACCCTCGACGAGGAGATCATCGGCGCCCAAGAGGCGGCCGTAGTCTCCACCCTCAGCGACGCCGACCGGATCGAACGGATCGAGCGGGAGCTCCAGATCGGCTTCGACGCAATGGCACACATCGGCGCCGCCGCCTCCTTCTTCGGTTCGGCGCGCACCTCGCGCGCCGATCCGGAGTACGCGCTCGCGCGCGAAACCGCGCGCCTCGTCGGGCAGGCCGGCATGGCGATCATCACCGGCGGCGGACCTGGCGCGATGGAGGCCGCCAACCGCGGGGCTCAGGACGCCGGCGCGCCTTCGATCGGCCTGAACATCGAGCTCCCGTTCGAGCAGCGGATGAACCCGTGGGTCGAGCTGGGGCTCGAGTTCCATTACTTCTTCACGCGGAAGGTGATGTTCGTCCGCTATGCGAGCGGCTTCGTCGTGTTTCCGGGCGGCTTCGGCACGCTCGACGAGCTGTTCGAGTCCCTCACGCTGATCCAGACGGCCAAGATCCGCAACTTCCCAGTCATCCTGGTCGGGCGGGACTACTGGCAGGGCCTCATCGACTGGATCTGTGAGAGACCGCTGGGCGAGGACAAGATCACGCCCGAAGACGTAGAGCTCTACACCGTTACGGACGAGCCGGAGGAGGTACGGGAGATCCTGGTCGGGGCGGCGCATCGGCAGGCGCGCCGGCCGCAGTAGGGGGAGGCGCCGGCCGCGGCCGGGACGACACACCGGCCAGCACGCAGCGCGCCGGCTCGCTGGCAGCTCGACACACCTCAGACGGTTTCTTGCGGATGAGGCCCGCGGAACGACCGGGCGGTGCCCGCCGGCGCCCCCGAGCGCGGTGGTCAGTCCTCGGCGAACCGGAAGCCCGTCGCCGCCGGCTTGATGTGGATTGGGCTCAGCGGCATGCCATCCGGCAGCTGTGGATAGTTGAAGCCGCGCGGAGCGACGTCATTTGGGGTCTCCGGGTGAAACAGCGCGGCAAGGTACTGGATGTGGTCGCGCCCCACGTCAAGCTCCGTCTGGCCGCCGCCGTAGACGCCGATGCCCCGCTCGAAGCAGAAGTCGTAGGCGCGCCCGAGCTCCCGAAGGGAGCCGATTCGCGATGGCTTGATGTTCACCATGCGCGGCTCCCACTCGAGGGCGAGGATGTCGTCGACCGAGTGGATCGGGGCATCCCAGGTGATCCGGTCGCGGTGCTCCTCGAGGATGGGTCGGGTGTCGTCGTTGATGTCCGGATCCTCGAGCCACGCGTTCGGGAAGGCCTCGCAGAGCTTCCTGTACAGCGCGGGGTCGGTATCGACGTCTACCGGTGTGCCCTTGTACTGGCCCTTCAGGTCGAGCGAGTCGACGGCGCCCGAGGCCGCCAGCTCCTCGATCAGCGCGTCGGTCCAGTTGTTGGTCGGATCGAGCTTGAAGCGCGTCCCGGGGTAGCGCTCGAGCACACGCATCATGCGCTCGGAGGTCTCCGGCTTGTTGCTGTCCAGTCCCCCGAGGCGCATCGAGACCACATAGTTGAGGGGACGGAGCTCGCGCCCCACGTGGCCGGCGAGCGAGCGGCCCGCCTGGCGTAGGGCCAGGTCGAGCGCCGCCGACTCGAACGCCCAGTTTCGGTAGCGGCGCGAGACCTCGCGCACCGGCGGCTCCGGGAAGACGTCGAGCTCGGCCAGCCGCTCGGAGAAGGTCTCGAGCCTCCAGGAGCCGGCCAGCGCGAGCGTGCCGGACGCTGCCTGGAAGGCGACGTGGTCGAGGCCGTCGTAGGTCACGTCCTCGCCGACCCCCTCTTGGTCGCGTCCGCGCAGCCCGATCAGCGTCGTATAGCGGACGAACTCCTCGGAGAAGGCGAGCTCGCGCCCCTCGAGGTCGTAGCCCTCGACCTCGAGCGGCAGCGAGGCCAGCTGTTCCCAGGTTCCCACCGCCGCCGAGACTAGCGGGGCTCCGCGGAGCCGCCTCGGCGCCGCCGCGGCCGCGGCTGAGAGCTCCATCGAGCGGACGGTCGTCCCGGTGGCACGCGGCAGCGGCACGGGCCACCGTCGCCACGACCTGCTCTCCGACCTCCCATTCGCGATCCGGCCCCACCAGCTCGCCCAGCCCTATCGGCGCCATCAGCAGCGGGCCCAGCGTCTCCGTGTCCGCGTACTCCTAGCCGGTGAAGCGTGGCAGGACCTCGCGCGCGTACACCTCGAAGAACTCCCGGCCGCCGCCGATCTGCTGAATGTACAGCTCGTCCACGCCGGCGTCCGCGAACTCCTGGATCGACTCGACGTGGCGCTCGATGTCGGGGCCGCATGGGATGGACTCCGCGACCATGTCCTCGGTCACGAGCTCGGTTGCCTGCTCGAAGTGCTCCGGCGTCGACAGCACCTGCGCGAGCTCCCCGGGCAGCACCTCGTTCGGCCACAGCCGGTGGGCCATCCGGCGCGCCTCAGCCTCGTCGCGGGCGTAGCAGACCTTCGTGCCCGCCTGGACCGGACCGTCGCCGCCGCCGGCGCGGTAGCGCTCGATCAGCGAGGCGTCCGGCATCGTCGTCACATAGCCGTCGGCGACCCGCGCCGCGAGGTCGACGGCCTTCGGGCCGAAGCCGGAGACGAGTACCGGCGGCGGCGCCTCGGGCAGCGTGTAGATGCGCGCGTGGCGCACACGGTAGTGGTTACCCGCGCGGCTCACGACGGCGCCGGTCCAGAGCTCCCGCATGACGTCGATCGCCTCCTCGAGCATCTCGAGACGCACGTCGGCTTCGGGCCAGTCGTCCCCCAGGATTTGCTCATTCAACGCCTCGCCACTGCCCACGCCGAGGTTGAAGCGGCCGGGGAACATCGCCGCGGCCGTCGCCGCGGCCTGAGCGATGACCGCCGGGTGGATGCGCACCGTCGGGGCGGTCACGGCGGTCGTCACCGGCAGGCGCGACGTCGCCTCGGCGAGCGCGCCGATGACCGCCCAGACAAATGGCGACTCGCCCTGAGCGTGGATCCACGGGTGGTAGTGGTCGGAGATCCACAGGCCTTGGAAGCCCGCCTCCTCCGCGGCGCGTGCTTGCGCGACCAACTCGGCGGGGCCGTTCTCCTCGCAGGACAGGAAGTAGCCGATCTTCATTGCGTCTTCATGCCCGGCGCGCCGTGGGGAATGCCTCCGCGCGGCAGGGAATGCCCGCGCGCCGTCGACGCAACCTCCTCAGCCGAACAGATCGGCAAGCGCGGCGTCGAACGCGGCGCTGTGGCGGTCGACGTCGTCCTCCGTAGTGGCCGGACACATCAGGGCCATGTTGTGGAACGGCGTGATCAGGACACCCCTGTTCAAGAGGTAAAGATGCACGTACTCCTCGAGGGCGCGGTCGGCGGCGGTCGCGGACTCGGCGCCGGTGCGGGGCGGCTCGGGGCGGAAGCGGTACTCCGCCCGCGCGCCGAGGCTCACCACCCACCAGGGGGCGCTGTGCGCGGCGAGCGACCGCTCCACCCCGGCGACGAAGCGCTCGCGGAGCGCGGACATCCGGGCGAAGGCGGCCTCGGTCAACACCTGCTCGAGCGTCGCCCGAGCCGCGGCCAGGGAAAGGGCATTGCCGGCCAGGGTGCCGCCCACGCCGCCGGTGTCCTCGAGGTCCGCGTCCTCGGCGGCGGCGATCCGCTCGCCCAGCTCGGCGCTCACGCCGTAGGCGCCGATCGGCACGCCGCCGCCGATCGCCTTGCCGAGGGTCACAGCGTCCGGCTCGAGGCCCCAGGCCGCGGTGCAGCCCCCGGGCCCGGCGCTGAGCGTGTGGGTCTCGTCGATCACGAGCAGCGTCTCGGCGCGCGTGCAGGCCTCCCGCACGCCGGCCAGGAAGCCGTCCTCCGGGAGGACGATGCCGATGTTGGTGAGCGCCGGCTCCATCAGCAGGCAGGCCACGTCGCCCTCCGCCAGCGTCGCCTCGACCGACGGCAGCTCGTTGAACTCGGCCACCCTCGTCGTCAGCGTGGGGTCGACCATCGGCCCCACGTTCCCCTCGCGCGAGCGCGGCACGCCGTCGTCGAGCGTCACGAGCGCCTCGTCGACCGTACCGTGGTAGCACCAGTTGAATACGAGCACCCGCGGCCGGCCGGTCACCTCGCGAGCCATCCGCAGGATCCAGCGGTTGGCGTCGGTGGCGGTGAGCGCGAACTGCCAATACGGCAGGCCGAAGCGGCGGGCGAGCTCGTCGCCCACCCGCACCGCGTCCTCGGTAGGGAGCATCGTCGTGAGGCCGGCCAGATCGCGGATAGCGGCCATCGTCGGCTCGGGCGAGTGCCCCGCCATCGCGCCGGTGTCGCCGAGGCAGAGATCGGCGTACTCGTTGCCGTCCACGTCTACGACCCGGGCGCCGCGCGCCTCCGACGCGTAGACAGGGTGAGCGCCCGCCCACATCGTCATCCAACTCATGGGGACGCCGCTCAGCAGGCTGCCGCGCGCCCGCACGTGGAGCTCCCGCGAGCGCGGGTGCGACCGCTCGAAACGCTCGCGCTCGCGCGCCGTGAGCCTGGCGAGTCGCTCGCGAGTGCCGGTGGCGGCCGCGGCTACGCCTCCTCCGGCTCCGACCGCACGGCGGCCATCCGCTCCGCCCTCCGCTGCTGCCAGACGGTGAGGAGCATCATCGCCAGTGTGAACAGGAAGATCATCGAAGCGATCACGTAGATCTGCGGCGGGACCGCGACGCGGGCGGCGCCCCAGATGAACAGCGGGAACGTGACTGTCGAGCCGGCGTTGAAGTTCGTGATCACGAAGTCGTCGACCGAGAGCGCGAAGGCGAGGAGGGCGGCCGAGAGCACGCCGGGCATGATGAGCGGCAGCGTCACGAGACGGAACGTCTGCCACGGCGTGGCCCCGAGGTCCTGGGCCGCCTCCTCGAGCGAGCGGTCGAAGCCGATGAGGCGCGAGCGCACCGTGATGATCACGAACGACAGGCTGAACATGATGTGCGCGATCACGATGGTCCCGAAGCCCGTGGCCACGGCGTTGTTCAGGAACAGCGACAGGAGCGCCGCCCCGAGCACGACCTCGGGGGTGGCCAGCGGGATGAAGATGAAGAAGTTGATCGGCGCCCGCCCGCGGAATTCGTAGCGCACGAGCGCCAGCGCCGTCAGCGTGCCGAGAGCGGTGGCCGCCAGCGTCGAGAGAGCCGCGATCTCGATCGAGTTGACGAGCGCCTCTCGGATGCCGGGCACGCCGAACGGATCGCCCCACGCGTCGAGGCTGAACTCCTCCCAGATGAAGTTGAAGCGCCCGCGCGGATCGTTGAACGAGAACACCAGGATCACGGCGATCGGGACGAGCAGGTAGACGAGCGCGAGCAGCGCGTAGAAGTTCAGCCCCAGGTCGAGCAGGCTGCCGCCGCGGTGCCGGTCTCGCGGCCCGCGCGCCGCGGGCACGCCGGCCTCCCGTTGCGCGGTCGGGGCCGGTGCGGTGCGGGCCTCCACTACCTCCGCTCCCGTTCCGTGCCGAGCAGCGCCTCGGTGCCGGCGACGCGGGCCCACAGCACCACGATCGCCAGCATGAGCGCCATCAGGATGAACGAGAGCGCGGCGGCGGTCGGGTAGTCCGCCACCTCCAGGTAGCGGCTCTGAATGACGTTGCCGATCATGTACTGGTTCGGCGTTCCGAGCAACTCCGCGTTGATGAAGTCACCCGCCGCCGGGATGAACGTGAGCAGGGTTCCGGCAACCACACCGGGCATCGATAGCGGGAGCGTCACGCGTAGGAACACGTCGCGGCGACGTCCGTAGAGGTCGTAGCCCGCCTCGAGCATGCGCGGGTCGATCCGCTCCAGCGAGGCGTAGAGCGGGAGGATCATGAACGGTAGGAAGTTGTAGGTGATCCCGGCGACCACCGAGAAGGTGGTGTCGAGCAGCCGGCCGCCCTCCGAGAGCACCCCAACGGTTCGCAGCGTGTCGGACACGAACCCGGAGTCGGAGAGAATCGTCTCCCAGGAGAGCGTTCGGATCAGGTAGGTCACGAAGAAGGGGACGATCACCGCCAAGAGAAGGGCGTTCCGCCACCTGCCGCCGCGGAAGGCGATCACGTACGCCAGCGGATAACCGATGATGAGGGCGAAGAGCGTCGCCAGGCCGGCGTACTCGAACGAGCGCAGGAACTGCTCCGAGAAGTCGGAGAGCGCGTTCGTGTAGTTCGAGAACTCCCAGTTGAAGATGAAGCCGGTATCGATCGTGCCCTGCTTCAGCGACTCGAACAGCATGTACAACAGCGGGATGGCGAAGAAGATCGCCAGCCAGCCGAGCCCCGGGATCAGGAGCGCGTAGGGCAGCCCCGCTTTCCTCAGTCGCGCGGCCACCGGCCCGGCTCGGCTAGGCGCCGATCACCTGCTGGAACGCCTCTTCGAGCTCGCGCTCGTCGTCCGGCTTCAGCTGCCGCATGATGAACGCGTTCGAGAGGGTTTGCTCGTCCGGGAAGATCAGCTGGTTCTGACCGAGCGCCGGGTCGCGCCTCGTCAGGATCTCCTTGACACCCTCGACCGGGCATATGTAGTTCACGTACTCGGCGATGTCCGCCTGCACCTCCGGCCGGTAGACGAAGTCGATCATCTTCTGAGCCGTGAAGGCGTGCGGCGCCCCCACCGGGATCTGCATGTTGTCGGTCCACAGGTGCACGCCGGTCTCGGGCGCGACGAACCTGATGTTCGGGTTGTCGGCCTCGAGCTGGACTGCGTCGCCCGACCAGCCGAGGATCACCCACGAGTCGCCCTTGGTGATGTCCTTCGTGTACTCGTTGCCGGTGAAGCCGCGGACCTGGCCGGATTCCGCCGCCTGGCCGATCTTGTCGACGGCCCGCATGAACTCGTCGAGGCTCGCGGTCTCCGGGTCGGCGCCCATCGACGCCGCGACCACGCTCACCGTGTCACGCATCTCGCTGAGCATCGTGACCTTGCCCTTGTAGTCCGGGTCGAACAGGTCGTCGACCGACCGCGGCTCGCGCTTGACCTTGTCCCGGCGGTAGATGATCCCGGTGAAGCCAGATTGCCAGGGCATCGAGAACTCGCGACGCTTGTCGAACGGCGGCGACTTCAGACGGTCGATCAGGTTCCTCGAGGCGTTCGGCATCTCAGACTTGTCGAACTTCTGCACGTAGCCCAGACGCATCATCCGCGCCGCCATCCAGTCCGTGACCACGTGGATGTCGCGCCCGCCAGAGTCGCCCCGGGCGTACTGCTGGCGGACCTTCCCGAAGAACTCGGTGTTGTCGTTGATCTCCTCGACGTACTTGACCTTGGTGCCGTACTCCTTCTGAAACTCCTTCAGCGTCCCGCGGTCCTCCTCGATGTACAGGGGCCAGTTGGCGAAGTAGAGCGTGTCGGAGATCTTCCCCTTGCGGATCGCCTTGGTTCCCTCGGCGCCGGTGTCGGCGCCGCCGCCGGTCTCCTCGCCGCAGGCGGCGAGGTAGGCGAGGGCGGAGAAGCTCAGCGCGCCCGCAGCGCCGCGCTGCATGAGCCGCCGCCGCGTGAGCGGGTCGCGCAGCAGACGGTCGAAGTGGCTGTCCAGATCGTCGCCCGTCGGGGTCACGCCATGGCCTCCCTCACGATGTGAATGTTCTCGTCTGACCAGCTGAGCCGCGCCGGGTCACCCGGCGACGGGAGCCTCCGGCGGGCGTCCACGTCGACGTTCGGCACGAGCACCGTCATGCGCGTGCCGTCGGCCAGGCGCACCATCATCTGCGTCGCGGTGCCCATGTAGAGCGAGCTTTCGACCTGGCCCTCGACGCTCGCCCGCCCGTCGTCCGCAAAATCGCCAGCCGGGCGTAGCACGAGCTTCTCGGGCCGCACCACGGCGTGCGCGCGCTCTCCCCTCCGGGCCCCGCCGGACTCGGCCGTCCGCACGGTGGGTCCCGCGTCGAGTCGGAGTTCCGTGGCGGCGCCGTTCGCGGACACGACCTCGCCCGGCATCAGGTTCGACACGCCGATGAACCCGGCCACGAACGTGGTGGCGGGACGCTCGTAGACCGCTTCAGGGTCAGCGACCTGCTCGATGGCGCCGCGGTTCATGACCGCAATGCGATCGGACATCGTGAGCGCCTCCTCCTGGTCGTGCGTCACGTACACGAACGTGATGCCGACCTCGCGCTGGATGCGCTTCAGCTCCACCTGGAGCTGCTTGCGGAGCTTGAGGTCGAGGGCGCCGAGTGGCTCGTCGAGCAGGAGCACCGCGGGTCGGTTGACGAGCGCCCGCGCAAGCGCAACGCGCTGCTGCTGGCCGCCCGACAGCTGCGCGGGGCGTCGCTTCGCCTCCGCGGCGAGACCGACGCGCTCGAGCTCGTCCGACACGCGGCGCCGGATCTCCGCCTTGTCCACCTTCCTTCGCTGCAGCCCGAACGCCACGTTCCTCTCGACGCTCAGATGTGGGAACAGCGCGTAGTTCTGGAACACGGTGTTGGTCGAGCGCCTAAATGCGGGGCGGTCGGTGACGTCCTCGCCGTCGAGGAGCACGCGACCCTCGGTCGGCTCCTCGAACCCCGCCACCATGCGCAGCGTGGTGGTCTTGCCACACCCGGATGGCCCGAGCATCGTGAAGAACTGACCGCGGGGGATGTCCACCTTGAGGTCGCGGACCGCGGTGAAGTCGCCGAAGCGCTTCGTCACTCCGTCGAGCCGGACGCTCGGCTCAGCACTCCCTTCGCCCCCCTGTCTCATGTCGCGACGCAACCTATGTTCAGAGCGGAGTCATCGCAAGTGGCGAAGCGCCGAAAAAACACGGCGCCGGTTGGACAATCTGTAGCAAAGAGGGCCGGTTGCTTTCGCCTTGCCGCGCCCTTGTGTCGCGCCACTCGCGCCGATAGCGTTGTCCGGAGCGTCTAGCCGCCTTCGAAAACGAGGAGAGCCGCTGCATGGCCACCACTCCCCAGACCGTCTTCGAGCCCGACACGCGTGCGCCGAGCACGCTACAGGAGAAGGCACGCCGCCACCTGTGGATGCACTTCACGCGCATGGGCGCGTACGACGACGAGCACGAGGTGCCCATCATCACCCGGGGAGAGGGCTGCTACGTCTATGACGAGCAGGGCAGGCGGTATCTCGACGGCCTCTCCGCGCTCTTCTGTGTGAACGCCGGCCACGGCCGCGCCGAGCTGGGCGAGGCCGCAGCGCGCCAGGCTAAGGAGCTTGGCTTCTACACGAACTGGAGCTATGCCCATCCCGTGGCCATCGACCTGGCGGAGCGGATCGCGAGCCTCGCGCCCGGCGACCTGAATCGGGTGTTCTTCACCTCCGGCGGCTCGGAGGCGGTGGAGTCGGCGTGGAAGCTAGCGCGCCAGTTCCACCGGCTGAACGGCGACGCTCAGCGCACCAAGATCATCTCGCGCGAGGTGGCCTACCACGGCACCACCTTCGGGGCGCTTTCGATCACCGGGATCACGCCTCTGCGGACGCCGTTCGAGCCGCTCGTCCCCGGCGCCTACCACGCCCCGAACACCAACAGCTACCGCTGGCCCGAGGAGCGCGACTCCCTATGGGCCGCCGACCAGATCGAGCACATCATCGAGTTCCAGGGTCCCGAGACGGTGGCGGCCGTGATCCTCGAGCCCGTCCAGAACTCGGGCGGGTGCTTCGTCCCGCAGGACGGCTACTGGCAGCGGGTGAGGGAGATCTGCGACAAGCACGGCGTGCTCCTCATCTCCGACGAGGTCATCTGCTCCTGGGGACGGCTCGGGCACTACTTCGGCGTCGAGCGGTTCGGCGTCGTGCCCGACATGATCACGACGGCCAAGGGGCTCACCTCGGCGTACGCGCCGATGGGCGCCGTGGTCGTGTCGGACCGCCTCGCCGAGCCGTTCATGGAGGACAAGCAGATGTTCGCGCACGGCATCACGTTCGGCGGCCATCCCGTGTCGGCGGCGATCGCGATGGCGAACCTCGACATCTTCGAGCGCGAGGACCTCTGCGGACACGTCCGTGCGAGGGAGGGAGTGTTCCGCCAGATGCTGGAGGCGATCCACGAGGATCTCCCGATCGTCGGCGACGTCCGCGGCGCGGGCTACTTCCACGCGCTCGAGCTCGTCAAGGACAAGGACACCAAGGAGACGTTCACGGATGAGGAGTCTGAGGAGCTCCTGCGCGGATTCATGTCCGGGGAGCTCTTCAAGCGCGGCCTCATCTGCCGCGCGGACGACCGCGGCGACCCTGTTGTTCAGCTCTCGCCCCCACTCATCGCCGACACCGAGCAGTTCGACGAGATCGATTCGGTCCTACGGTCGGTGCTGACGGACGCCTGGGACCGGATCGTCCGCCACTGAGGGGCGCGTCCGCGGGCGATGCTCACCGTACGCGGCCTCGTCACCGAGATGGGCCTCGAGCTCGCGGTCGGCGAGGACGGCGCGGACGCCCCCATCCGCTGGATCCACATCTCCGAGCTCCCCGATCCGACGCCGTGGCTCTCGGGCGGGGAGCTGCTCCTCACGACCGGCATACAGCTCGCCACGGAGGAGCGCCAGCGAGAGTTCATCCGGCTCCTGGCCGGTCGGCACCTCGCGGGCCTCGGGTTCGGGACCGGCTTCGACCATGCGGAGCTCCCCGCAGGCATCGTCGACGAGGCCCGCGCGTTCGGCTTCGCGGTGTTCGAGGTCCCCTACGAGATGCCGTTCATCGCGATCACCGAGAAGGCCTTCACGCGCCTCGTGAACGAGCAGTACGAGGTGCTCCAGCGCGGTATCGCCATCCACAAGCGGCTCGAGCGCCTCGTGCTCGAGGAGGGGGGGCTCGACGAGGTGGTGCGGGCGCTCGCCGCGGCGACCGGCGGCGCGATATGCGTCCTCTCCGGGCGCGGGGAGACGATCGCCTCGAAGGCCTTCCGGCGTGAGCTGCCGCCGGCCGCAATCGAGCACGTCAGCGAGGAGGTGCGCCGCCGGAGCGGCGTCGCCGGCGCCACCGGCCGACGGGGCGCGGCGAGCGGCGAGTTCGCGCCGGACCACCCCGAGATCGCCGGTCGCTCGCTGGTTCTGCCGGTGTCCATCCGCGGGCGCGGCGCGCCCCAGGCCTGGCTGGTCGCCGCGCGCGACGCCGGCGGGCTCGGCGACTTCGAGCGGCTGATACTGCAGCAGGCTGTCACGGTCGTCGCGCTGGAGCTGATGCGCCAGCGCGTGATGCGCGATACGGAGCGGCGCCTCGCCGGCGACGTACTCGCCGAGGCGCTGACGGGCCGGCTCTCCGCGGAGGACCTTGCCACGCGCCTGCGGCCGTTCGGTGTCGGCGCGGGCGCGGCGGTACTCGTCTTCGCCACGCCCGACGGCGCTCCGCCGGCCGCGGCCGAGAGCGACCTCGACCGCTTCCTGGCTGACGCCGGGGTCGGCGCCTTGGTCGCGGTCCGCGACCGGCTCCTGTGCGCGGTCGTCGACTCGCAGGAGGACAGCGCCGATCCGGTTGCGCTCGCCGCCCGGGCCCGGGGCTCGCTGGCCGCCGAGCACGGCGACCTGCGCGCCGCCGTGTCGCGGCCGGCGCCCGTCGGCTCTCTGCGGCGGAGCTTCCACGAGGCTCGTTGCGCGCTCGAGGCCGCGGCGGTGGTCAACGGGTCATCCCCGCCGGTCGCGTCCTACCGCGACCTTGGGGCGTTCCAGCTGCTGCTCTCGCTGCAGGACGACGATGCTCTGCGGCTCTATTGCGACAGCGTGCTCGGCCCACTCGAGGACGCGAGCGAGTACGGGGACGAGCTGATCCGCTCGTTGGAGGCCTTCATCGAGTCGAACGGTCAGTGGGAGCGGGCGGCGCGCGAGCTCTACTGTCACCGCCATACGCTGCGCTACCGCATCCGCCGGGTGGAGCAGCTGACCGGGAGGGACCTGTCGAGCGCGCGCGATCGGATCGAGTTCTGGCTCGCGCTGCGGGCGCGCGAGCTCGTGACCTAGATGAGGGAGAGAGGCGAATGAAGGTCGGCGTGCCGACTGAGATCAAGACCGACGAGTACCGGGTGGCCCTTACGCCCGCGGGCGCTCGGGAACTCGTGGAGCACGGCCACGAGGTCTACATCCAGGCCGGCGCGGGCGTCGGCAGCACGATCCCGGACGCCGAGTACGAGGCGCAGGGCGCCCGCACGCTCCCAGACGCTCGGGGGGTGTTCGAGGAGGCCGAGCTGATACTCGGCGTGAAGGAGCCGCAGCCGGAGGAGGTGCAGCGGCTCCAGCCCCATCACACGCTGTTCGCGTATCTGCACCTCGCGCCCGACCCGCTGCTGACCAGGGGGCTGTGCGACACGGGCGCCACCTGCGTGGCGTACGAGACGGTCGTGGACGAGCACGGGCGGCTGCCCCTCTTGGCGCCGATGAGCGAAGTGGCGGGAAAGATCGCCACCCAGGCCGGCGCGTTCTTCCTGGAGCGCCCGCTCGGCGGGCGCGGCGTGCTCCTCGGGGGCGTCCCGGGTGTGGCGGCGGCGACCGTGATGATCATCGGCGGCGGCGTGGTGGGCCAGAACGCGGCCTTCATCGCGATCGGCATGGAGGCCGACGTCTTCGTCTATGACCGCAACATCGACCGGCTGCGCGAGCTCGACATCGCCTTCGGTGGGCGCGCGTCCACCGTGTACTCCTCGACCCTCTCGATCGAGGAGATGCTGCCGCGCGCCGACCTCGTGATCGGCGCGGTGCTGATCCACGGCGCCCGCGCCCCCTACGTGATCAGGCGCGACCAGCTGCAGCTGATGAAGGAGCGCGCCGTGCTCGTGGACGTCTCGATCGACCAGGGCGGCTGCTTCGAGACCTCCCACCCGACCACCCACTCGGATCCCGTGTACGAGGTGGACGGCGTGACCCATTACTGCGTGGCGAACATGCCCGGGGCGGTGCCGGTTACCTCGACCTTCGCCCTCACGAACGCAACGCTGCCCTACGTGCTGGCGATAGCCGACCACGGCGTGGCGGGCGCGATCGAGGTGTTGCCGCGGCTGAAGTCCGGGGTCAACGTCGCCGACGGCAAGCTCACGCACCCGGCCGTGGCCGAGGGCGTCGGCATGCCCTACACCCCTGTGGACGATGCGCTCGGCGTGACGGCCTGACGAAGAAAAGGAGCACACAGTGGCTACAGCAACGAAGACCAGGCTGCAGAACTTCATCGACGGCGAGTTCGTCGATGCCGCGGAGGGGCAGACCGAGGAGGTCCTCAACCCCGCGACCGGCGAGGTGATCGCAGAGATGCAGCTCTCCGGCGAGGAGGACGTGAACCGCGCAGCC
>JACVRW010000187.1 GCA_014534235.1 Thermoleophilaceae bacterium
CCCTGGTACAGGAACGCGGGGCCCGGGAGGGTCAGCAGCAGAAGCGCCGCGGCACGGGCGTTCTCGGGGCCGAAGCGCGTCGTTAACCGCCCGAAGTCGTGGTTCGACATGACCCACGCCGCCCCCGGCCGGCGCGTGGTGGCCTCGATCGCCAGGCGTAGCGCTCCGGCCTCCCACGGCGAGTGCAGCAGCTCGAAGGCGAACGCCACGTCGAGGTGCTTGAGATAGGGCTGCCACTTGGCGCTCGGCAGGTAGATCTCGCCCACGAGGAGGGCGTCGCCGCACGCCGCCCTTATCTTCGCGAGGGCCTCGCCGGTGTCGGGCGCGTTGCTCGAACGGACGCGTGCGAGCTTCGACTCGTCGCCCATGAGCGGCAGCCCGAACGGCTCGGTGGCGGGCGGCTCGTCACGCAGCTCCGGATCCTTCAGCAGCCGATCGATCGCGTCGACCCGGTAGCCGTCGACGCCGCGCGCGAGCCAGAACCGCAGCACGTCCTGCATGGCCGCGACGACTTCCGGATTGCGCCAGTCGAGGTCGGCCTGCTCCGGATAGAACGAGTGCAGGTAGTAGCGGCCGTCGCGGCGAGTCCACGCGGAGCCGCCGAAGGCGGACAGCCAGTTGTTCGGCTCGTCGCGCCAGATGTACCAGTCGGGGTGCTCGCGGAACCAGGGATGCTCGATGGAGGTGTGGCAGGGCACCATGTCCATCAGCACGCGAAGCCCACGCGCGTGTGCCTCCTCCACGAGCGCGTCGAACCCGCCGAGGTCGCCGTACACCGCATCGATCCCGGTGTAGTCGGATACGTCGTAACCGAAGTCGGCCAAGGGCGAGGGATAGATCGGGGACATCCACAGCGCGTCGACGCCGAGCCACGCCAGGTGGTCGAGGCGCGAGCGAATCCCCCTAAGGTCGCCGACCCCGTCGCCGTCGGAGTCCTGGAACGACCGCGGGTAGATCTGATAGACGACCGCGTCAGCCCACCACATGGCGTCCATCCCAACCGTACTCGAGCGCCCAGCGAGCGCCCACCGTCCAGGCCTGGATGCGGTTGTCGATGGCCACCGGCCGCGGCCCCCCGGCGTCCACCGCGTAGAGCTCGGGTGCCCCCCCGAGGCGCCGGATCGCTTCGAGCACGCCGCTCCTCACCCGCTCCGCCTCCGCCCCGCGTCCGGCGGCCCTGAGCCCGCCCCAGCCGAGCCAGCTGTCGAACGGCCACACCGTGCCGCGGTGGTAGCCGACGGAATCGAACTGCGGATGGCGCTCGGAGAGCGTGCGAAGCCCCCACGGGGTCAGGACGTCCGGCTCGCAGAGCCGCTCCGCGGCCCCCACGGGCCCCGCGTCCGCCCACAGGAGCCAGCCAAGCTGCGACCCGCCGCCGCGCACCTCGCGCCCGTCCGCCTCGATCGCCATCGTCTCCCGACCGAAGTGCCGGCGCACCGTCGCGCGCAGCTCGCCTGCGCGGGCCCGAAACCGCGACTCTCCGGATAGCGCGGCGAGCGCGTCGAGCGCCGCCACCGCGACGGCCTGCGTGTCGGCGTCCGCCAGCGGGAGGAGCGGCGCGGTGCCGTCCTCGCGGATGATCGCCGCGCCGTGCGTCTCGGGGTCGAGTGGATCGGTCGTGTCGCGCCAGCCCTGGTGCTGCAGTCCGCCCGGGGCTCGCCGCGGCCCGTAGCGGACGAATCCGCCACCGCGCTCGAGCGCGCGCTCGAGCCAGTCGGCCGCGGCGCGCCAGGCGGGCTCGAGCTCCCGGGCCAGGCCCAGATCGCCGAGCGTCGCCAGTACCACGAGGAACCACGACGTCGAGTCGGCCGAGGCGTAATGGCGCAGCACCCCGCAGCGCACCGGCCGGCCGACCTCCACCACGCGCGCCGGCGGGTCGGGCCAGTGCTCGTGCAGGATCTTTCCAGGCTCCTCGTCGGTCTCCGGATCTTCGCGGCGGCCCTGCAGCGCGGCCAGGGCGCGCAGGGTCGCGCGCGCAATGTCCGGGCGCTCGGGGAGGACCTGGAGCGCTGTGATCAGCGAGTCGCGCCCGAACAGGGCGTGAAAGCGGCCCGGGTCGCGGTCGTCGATCGGCGGGGTGCTGGCGTACGCCCACCCATCAGGGGCGAGCACCTCCTCGAGCAGCTGCACTAGCCCTTGACGGCGCCGGCGGTCATGCCGGCCACGATCCGCTTCTGGAAGATGATCACGAGCACCACGAGCGGGATCGTGATGACCACGGATGCCGCGCTGATCGTCCCCAACGGGATCTCGAACAGCTGGCTGGCCTGGAAGTTGTTGACCGCCACCGGCACGGTGAAGGCGCTGGCGGAGCTGGTGAGGGTCACCGCCAGCAGGAACTCGTTCCACATGAAGAAGGCGGTGAGCAGCCCGGCCGTGACGAGCCCGGGAGCGGCGAGCGGCAGCACGACCTTGCGGAACGCCTGGAAGTGCGTGGCCCCGTCGACGAGGGTTAAGGTCAGGTTCAGATGACGCCGGGGCGCCCCGGAGGGCGCCCCAGCGCGGGTCGGGGGGAACGCGGGTCCGGCGCCTAGCTTTCGGCGCCGCGGCCCGCGGTCTGCAGGGCCTGCTCCTCGTGCCGGCCCTCGCAGATTTCCTCGGCGAGCTTGTCGCAGAAGGCGGGGAGGTCGTCGGGCTTGCGGCTCGTGACGAGGCCGCTGTCGACGTGGACCTCCTCGTCCACCCACTCGCCGCCGGCGTTCTTGATGTCGGTCTTCAGGCTCGGCCAGGAGGTCAGCGTACGGCCCCGGACGACGTCGGCCTCGACCAGCGTCCACGGGCCGTGGCAGATCGCCGCGACGGGCTTGCCCGCCTCGAAGAACGCGCGGACGAATCGCACGGCGTCCTCGTCCGCCCGCAGGAAGTCCGGGTTGGCCACGCCGCCCGGCAGGACCAATCCGTCGTAGTCGTCGGCGTCCGCATCCGCGACCGTCCGGTCGACGCTGAAGGTATCGCCCTTGTCGAGATGCTGGAAGCCTTGGATCTCGCCGCCCTCGAGCGAGACGAGCTCGGGCTTCCCGCCCTCCTCCTCGACCGTCTTCCACGGCTCCGTCAGCTCTACCTGCTCGACGCCGTTCGTCGCCAGGAAGGCGACCGTCTTGCCTTCGAGTCTGTTCGCCATGATCGTCTCCTTCATTTCAAGTCCTATGGTGGCGTTACCGGGGGCGATCGCGGCTAAACGGCGGGACGCGCCGGTGACGCGGCCGAGCTCGCGCGCCGAGCCGCTCGGCCAATCGCAGCGCGCACGAGCTGAGACCCGCCGACGAAGCGGTCCTGCTGGGCGCCACCCTCGGTGTCGAACAGCATGGCGGGGCGGCGTTCGAAGCCTCCCACGGCGCGTCGAGCGGAACC
>JACVRW010000074.1 GCA_014534235.1 Thermoleophilaceae bacterium
AGCTTCCGGCCAGCGCCAGGGGCGATGATTGCGTGCCTCCTTATCGGAGGCGGGTCGACGCTCACCTCGACCGAGACGCCTCCAGGCGCCGGCTCGAGTTCGTCGTGTCGGAGCGCGAGGTAGGGCGCGAGCCAGCGGCCCGCAATCTTGCTGGGCGGCCACCACAGGGCGTGCTCGGATACGTCCCAGCGCTCGCCGCGGCCGCCGCTTACTTCCGCGCGCATGTAGCGCGGACTTGATCCGGTCAAGAGCATGCCGCGGAGCACGGGACGGAATGACTGGGGTTCGACATCGGCGCCAGCGCGAGCCGCGATCGCCTCGGCGGCGGCGTCCGCCTGCTGAGTCGCGACGCCGCCCTGCTTGATGGGGGAGGTCGTGGCATCGCCCGCCGCGTAGACGTCGACCTCGCTCTGGACGAGTCCGTGTAGATCCACGGGGATGAAGCCTTCGGCGTCGCAAGGCAGCCCGGGCAGCTCGGGGCCGCGCAGGCGCGGGAGGCTGACCACGCGCTCCGCGGCCAAACCGCCGCTCGGGGCGAGCGCGAGTTCCTGGTCGCGGAACTCTGTGGCGTAGTGCGCCGTGTGGATCGCCACGCCGCGCTGGTCGAGAAGCTCGCGCACTGCGGCGGAAGCGGCCGACCCGAACAGCGCGAGGGGTTCCACCTCCGGGGTCACGAGCGAGAGCTCGACCTTGCGCAGGCCCCGCTCAGCAACCCGCGCCGCGGTCATAAGCGCCAGCTCGTAAAGTGGGAGGGGCCAGGACGTCGCCGGCGGCACGGCGAATACGACGCGCCGGATGCGACGCTCCCCCAGCTCGCGCAGCACGGTGCGGAAGCGGCTCGTGTAGCCCGGTCCTTCGATGGTCACGCTCCCAGGGATGGCAACCGTGGGCTGGGCCCCGATCGCGACCAGCAGCACGTCGTACGGAAGCGCACGGCCCGTCCCACGTCTTGACGAGCCGGTCGTCAGGCTGCACGGAGTCGAGCCCCGCCAGGTGGAGCGCGGCCCCGTGATCGGCAGCGATGCGCACGATGTCGTAGCGACGCGCATCGCCCAACCCGAACGGCTCGGCCACCGCCAGCGGCCGATAGGCGAATTCCGGCGTAGGTGAGACAAGCTCGATTTCGACGCGTTCCTCGGCCAGCCGGCGCAGAGCGATCATCGCCTCGAGCGCTGCAACTCCGCCGCCGACAATCATGACTTTCATTGGTCCCTCCCTCATCTATGCGGGAGGGTCGCGTGCCCGGGAGGGCTTGACATCCGCTAATCCGCGCGGGAAGCCTCCGTGATTTCCCGCAGCGAGTAAGGTCGCGGCCATGAGCCGCTTCAGGGTCGTGATCTGCGGGGGAGGGATCGCAGCCGTGGAGGGGCTGCTGCGCCTACGCCGGCTCGTGGGCGACGCCTTTGAGATCACGCTGGTCGCGCCCGCCACCGAGCTCCGATACCGGCCCGCGGCCGTCCAGGAGCCGTTCTCCCGGCCGGGCGTGCGACGCTATCCGCTGCGGCGGATCACCCAGCGAACGAATGCCCAATGGGTGCAAGACGGGCTAGAGTGGCTCGACCCAGGCGAGCAGGTGGTCCACACCGCGGAAGGCCGCTCACTGCCCTACGACGGGCTGCTGGTCGCGGTCGGTGCCCGGGCCGCGACGCCGTACGAGCACGTCACCGTCTTCGACGACGCCCGGCCCGACGACACCTACCACGGACTCGTCCAGGACGTCGAGGCCGGCTACACGCGGAGCGTCGCGCTGCTTCTCCCCGACGGTCCACACTGGCCCCTGCCCGTCTACGAGCTCGCCCTGATGACCGCCGAACGCTCCTGGAGCATGAACATGGACGACCTCAGCATCCACCTCGTCACGCCCGAGCCCGCTCCACTTGCGGCCTTCGGTGCGGAGGCGAGCAACGCGGTCGCCGAGTTGCTGCGCGACGCGAGGATCGACCTCCACACCGGGTCGCTCGCCGAGGTGCCCGAATCGCGGCAGCTCGTCATACGGCCCTCCGACACGAGTCTCGAGCCGGGACGGATCGTCGCGATGCCGCGCATCACCGGGCCCGAGATCCGCAACCTGCCGACGGCCGAAGACGGATTCATCCCGATCGACGACCGCTGCCGCGTCGACGGCCTGGGTGCGCGCGTCTTCGCCGCCGGTGACGCGGTCAGCTTCCCCGTAAAGCAGGGCGGGCTCGGCGCCCAGATGGCCGACATCGCCGCGGAGGGCATCGCCGCGCTCGCCGGGGCGGACATCGAACCGACCCCCCTCCGCCCCGTCATTCGCGGCGTGCTCTACACCGGCCGAGAGCCGCTCTTCCTGACCGCCCGCTACGCGGACGGCGACATCGAATCCGAGGTCAGCCACGAGCAGGCCTGGCCGGCCGACGAGAAGATCGTGGCCGAGGAGCTCGGGCCCTTCCTCCGCTCGCTCGACGAAGCGGCTTAGCGCTCGATCAGGTCGTTGTCGAGCGCATACCGGACGAGCTCTGCACGCGTGGAACGCCCCAGTTTTTGCTGGATGTGGGCCCGATGGGTCTCGACCGTGCGCACGCTGAGGAACAGCTGCTCGGCTATCTCGTTGTTGGTGTGCCCGAGGGCGATCAGCCGGAGCACCTCGATCTCACGCTCGCTCAGCTCGGCCTGCGCGCCGACCGGGCCCTCGGGCGTTGCCGCCATCCTCGCCCCCAGCTCCGGATTGAGCCACGTCCCTCCTTCGGCGGCCGCGCGGATCGCCTGCACGAGCTCGGTGCCGGCCGCCTGCTTCAGCACGTAGCCGCGCGCCCCCGCGCGCAGCGCCTCGCGCGCGAACGCGGGGTCCTCCTGCATCGTCAGCACGACCACCGAGGTGCCGGGGGAGACCTCCGCCACCTTCGGAATCGCGTCGAGACTCGATCCCCCCGGCATGTTGAGGTCGAGCAGGAGCACGGTCGGCTTGTGGCCCAGGACGTAGCGCTGCGCGGCGTCAACCGTTCCCGCCTCGGCCACGACCTCAAAGCCGGGTTCCGCCTCGAGCAGCATGCGAAGCCCGCTGCGCACGACGGAATGGTCGTCGGCCAGGACGATGCTGATCTGGCGGGTGCCGTCCTCCACAGAGGCCACATTCTCCCCCAGCCCGGGGTTTCCCGCCGTTGCAGTCACGCCGCCCAGCATGTCTGCCCGACCGCTGCGCGCCACCGGCGAAGCTCCGCGTTATGGCTCAGTAGTTCCCTGCATACTGGGATTCCTGCTCCTACCTTCATCCCTCTACGCCTAGCCCCGCCGCGAGGGCCAGCATAAGCGCTGCGCCGAAGAGGGCGCCCCCGAGGCCCGCCACGCGTCCTCCTCGCGCGAAGGCTTGCGGCACGAGCTCGAACACGACGAGCGCGACCATGGCCCCGGCGGCGAAGCCGAACGAGAACGGCAGAAGACCCTCGACCACCTCGACGGCGAGGTAGGCGGCGATCGCTCCCACCGGCTGGGGAGCGCTCGTCACCACTGCCGCCCAGAACTGCTGGCCGCGACCGAAGCCGGCGCTCTCCATCGGAATGGCCACGCTCGTCCCCTCGGGCACGTTCTGGAGAGCAATCGCGAGGATCACGAACAGAGCCAGTCCTTCGGTGTCCGACGCGAACGCGGTGCCGATCGCGAAGCCCTCGGGGAGGCTGTGCACCAACAGCACGCCGAAGACGAGCACCGCCCGGCGCACGCCGGCGCCCCGGAGCCGGCCGACGTGCACGTCGCGGCCCTCGAGCAGACGCCGGGAGGCGAGCAGAAAGGCTACGCCGACGATCAGGCCGGCGCCGACCGCGCCAGGTTCCCCCTCGTCCAGGGCCGGCAGCAGTAGGCCGACGGCGGCCGCCACGCTCATCAAGCCCACCGTGGCGCCCCAGAGGAACGGGCGCAGCCTCCCGGCCGCCTTCCCCAGTAGGAACACGGGCACCGCACCCAGCCCAGTCGCGAACGCCGTCATGCCGGCCGCGATGCCGAGCAGTGCGAGGGAGTTCACACGCAGAGCATCGGATCCTCGGGTGCCAGCCGCATCGGGCGAGATCCGCGCAGTGCCGCGGCGAACTACCGAGTCGGTGCGGGTCTCCACGCATCCCAGGGCCCGTGGGGGCGACGGATGCGCCGCTAGGCCCCAGTGTCGATCTCCAGGATCTCAACCGGCCCCGACCCGAGCTTAGGAATCGAGCAGGCCGCGCTCGAGCGCCCAGCGCACGAGCTCGGCGCGGCTCGAGAGGCCGAGCCGGCGCTGGATGCGGGCGCGGTGCGTCTCGATGGTGCGCACGCTGAGGCTGAGCCGGGCAGCGATCTCGGCATTGGTGTGGCCGAGCGCCACCATATGCACCACGTCGCGCTCGCGCGCGGTTAAGCCATCGGCGTCGCGGCGACGTTCGAAGTCGTGGCCCGCCATCCGGACCGCTCGCACCAGCCGAGGTCCCGGCTCGCCCGCCGGCGGCAGCACGATCGCCGTGCCGGGGGAAGCTCGCCGCAGCGCCGGCAGTGCGCAGAGCCCGTCGTGGTGGGCGAGGTCGACGTCGAGCACCACCACGCTGGGGCGCAGGACGCGGAGCGCCTCCTCGGCGTCGTGGAGCGAGCGCACGTGACCGACTACCCGGATCCGAGCGTCGGCGCTCCGCAGCTCGCGAAGCGTGCCGGGCTTACCCGCTATGAGGACGGTGATCGGCACAGAGTCGAACCTATGTCGCGCCAGCCCGGTGGTCATCCGTTCACCCTGCGGTGCCGAGCTTCGGTGAAGTACGTAATTCATCGGTGTGCGCTTCGGGCCGCTGCCGTGGCGGACCTATATTGCGGCCGCTTACCGACCTGACGGAGGAGCGGGGCGCATGGCAGGAGAACGGAGGGGTCTGCTCGTCTCGAAGGGCTGGATCCAGGCCGTCATCCTCGTGGTGTTGATCGGGTTCTTCGTCCTGGGCCTGCTCGCATATCGCACCTACCAGGCGAAGCCCCCCATCCCCGAGCGGGTGGTCGACCCGGCCGGCGAGCTCCTCTACAGCGGACGCGACGTCGAGCGTGGCCAAGAGGTGTTCCTGAACAACGGCCTGATGGAGTACGGCTCGGTGTTCGGCCACGGGGCCTACCTCGGGCCCGACTACACGGCCGACTACCTGCGTCGCTCGGCGAACTACGTCAGCAGGAGCTACGGCGGGGCGCGTTCCGACAGAGCGGCGCAGCGCACAACCGAGGACTTCCGTACCAACCGCTACGCGGAGCGGACGGGCGTACTCGAGCTGACCGCGCCGCAGGCCGAAGCTCACCGCCGGCTGGTCGGGCACTACTCGCGTTTCTTCTCCGAGCCGACCACCAAGAACGGCCTGCGCCCCGACGCGATCACGGACCGCGACGACCTGCGGGCGCTGACCGCTTTCTTCGGCTGGACCGCCTGGGCCGGCGCGGCCGAGCGCCCGGGGCACAACTACTCGTATACGAACAACTGGCCTCCCGAACCGCGCGTCGCCAACGAGCCGACCGCAAACGTGATCGTCTGGTCCGTGCTCTCCCTGATCGCCCTACTCGGCGGCATCGGCCTACTGTTCGCCGCCTTCGGCCGCTGGAACTTCCTCGGCTGGCACGGCCGCGAGCAGGCCACGCTGAGCTTTAGAACGCCGGGCGACGTGGCGCTGACGCCCGCCCAGCGGGCCTGCGCGTGGTTCTTCTTCGTGATGGCCGCGCTGTTCGTCGTCCAGGTGGTGGTCGGCGCGGCGTCGCAGCACTACCGGGCCGAGCTGTCGAGCTTCTTCGGCATCAACCTCGCGGAGCTCCTTCCGTTCAACCTGATGCGGACCTGGCACGTCCAGCTGGCAATCTTCTGGGTCGCGACCTCGTTCGTGGCTGCCGGCATCTTCCTGGCGCCGATGATCGCGCGGCGGGAGCCGCGGGGGCAGGGGAAGCTGGCTTTCCTTCTGCTCGGCGCGCTCGCGGTGGTGGTCTTCGGCACGCTGATCGGCTCGTTCCTCGGCGTCCACGGACTGCTCGGCGACGCGGCCAGCAATTGGTTCGGCCTGCAGGGGTTCGAGTACCTCGACCTGGCACGCATTTGGCAGGTGCTGCTCTCGATCGGGCTGTTCGTCTGGGTGTTCATGCTCTGGCGCGTGCTGCGCACCCGGCTGCGCGGCGAGCACGCGGCCAACATGCCGTGGCTGTTCTTCTTGGCGGCGCTCGCCATCCCGGCCTTCTACGCGATCGGGCTGATCGCCCAGACCGGCCAGCACTTCACGGTCAACGAGTTCTGGCGCTTCTGGGTCGTCCACCTGTGGGTGGAGGACTTCCTCGAGCTGTTCACGACCGTGATGGTCGCCTACATGTTCGTGCTGCTCGGGGTGGTGCGGGAGAGAGTCGCTCTGACGGTGATCTTCCTCGACATCATCCTCTACTCGCTGGGTGGCGTCATCGGGACGATGCACCACCTCTACTTCTCCGGTGAGCCCGCCGAGCACATGGCGCTGGGCGCCTTCTTCAGCGCCGCCGAGGTGATCCCGCTGACCTTCCTGACCGTCGAGGCGTGGTCGTTCCTGCAGCTTGGAGCAGCGCAAGAGTCGAAGTCGCGCACCCCCTTCCCGCACCGCTGGGCGGTGCTGTTCCTGGTGGCCGTCGGCTTCTGGAACTTCCTCGGCGCCGGCATCTTTGGCTTCCTCATCAATCTGCCCGTCGTCTCCTACTACGAGATCGGCACCGCGCTCACGGCCAACCACGGACATGCGGCGATGATGGGCGTCTACGGCATGCTGGCCATCGGCCTGGCGATGTTCTGCCTGCGCTACCTCATACCTGCGGAGCGGTGGCCCGAGAGGTGGGCCCGCATCTCGTTCTGGTCGACGAACCTCGGGCTCGCCTGGATGTGCTTCGCGACGCTGCTGCCGCTAGGGATCGCCCAGCTCTACAAGTCCGTCAACGACGGCTACTGGGAGGCGCGCGACCTGCGCTTCCTGACCGAGGACACGAACGCGCTGCTCGAGTGGCTGCGCCTGCCCGGCGACATCGTCTTCATCGTCGGCGGCGCGCTGCCCGTGCTCTACATCGGCTATCTGGGTATCCGGCACACGGTCAAGCGAGTGACGCTCGAGGAGCCGGAGGACATCCTCTTCACCGAGGTGAGTGAGCCCGCCGGCCTTCCGAAGCCAGACGTGGAGGAGGCGGCCGCGGCCAGGGTGACATGACTCCCGAGGTGATGCTGGCCGGCGGCTATGCGAGCGCGCTTATGCTCGGGGCGCTCGCGCTCGAGTGGCTGTCTGCACACACCCACCGGCGCTCGATCCGCTACCGCACCGCGGGGTTTGCCTACCACGCCGATCACGACGCCTGGACATGTCCCGAGGGCGAATACCTCTGGCCGCACGAGCTTGACCATGAGCGTCGGCTGATGCGCTACCGGGCCCGCGCACACGTTTGCAACGCATGTCCGGTCAAGGAGCGCTGCACCGACTCCGACCACGGTCGCGAGGTGGTCCGCCTGCTCGACCCGTGGCCGCACTCCGAGGCCGGACGCTTCCACCGGGTGATCGCCGTGATGCTTGTGGCGCTCGCCGGCCTGGTGCTCCTCGTCGCGATCGTGCGAAATCATGCTCCGCTCGAGCTCGCCGTGCTTGGCACACTGCTCGGGGTGACCACGGTCGTGGGGCGGTTCCTGCTGCGCGACCTCCGCAATCATCCGGCGGGCTTCCCGGAGCCGACCCGCTCGCGCGGGTCGCGCTCATGGAGCTCTCGGAGCTAGTTCGCTTCCTGCACGTGCTGGCGCTCGCGCTGTTCGTGGGCGGCCAGCTGACGCTCGTGATCGCGATCGTGCCGGTGCTCCGTGGAGAGCCGGACGAGGTGATGTTGGCCGTGGCCCGGCGCTTCGGGATTGCGAGCGCGGTGGCCATCGCGGTCGTGCTCGGTACGGGCATCGCGATGGCCTCGCACTTCTCGCGCTGGGAGGACGAGACGCTTCAAGCCAAGCTCGCAGTGCTGGTGCTGGTGGCCGTCCTGACCGGCCTGCACATCGCCACGCCGCGCAGCCGCGTCGTGTCGCTGTCGCTTATCGTGGCGTCGCCGTTCGTGGTATGGCTCGGCGTGGTGCTGACCCACTAGCAGTCAAGACGTGCGAGCTCCTCCGCCGGTACGGCCCGCTCGATCAAGGGGAAGAGCGCACGCACATACTCGGTGCACGTGCTCCGAGCGAGCGAACCATCACCGGCCGGTGGGCTGAAGCGTGCGGCCCTGCTTGGAGATCGCGCGCTCTTGCTCAAGCTTGTGCGCGGGGCGGTAGAGACTGGTGGCGTCGACCGCGAGCTCCTTGGCGATCTGGTTGACCGTGATGCCGGGGGCGCCCGTTGAGTGGAGATCCCCACGGAGCGGCAAGCGCCCGGCGTGGCCATCAGGCGCCGCGCCGGGCGTGCTTCCCGTGGTGACTTCGGTTCGGGCCGTCGAGAGCCCGATCGGTCGCCGGCGCGGCTACGGCCGGCTACCGACCGCGGCGGCCGTATTGGCCTCGTCCTTGCCGAACGACGAGGAGTCCGGGGCGGAGCTTCCGAGCGCCGCCGCGGTGGCCGCCTCGCTCTTGCCGAACGACGAGGAGTCCGAGGCGGGGTTTCCGAGCGCCGCCGCTGTGGCCGCCTCGTCCTTGCCGAACGACGACGAGTCGGAGACGGGGCTTCCGAGCGCCGCTGCGGTGGCGGCCTCGCTCTTGCCGAAGGAAGTCGTGCTCGAGACGGGGTTGCCGATCGCCGCCGCGCTAGCCGCCTCGTTCTTCGCGGCGACCCCCTGCCCGGGCTGGGCCGGCGCGTCGGCGACGATCACGCGCGTGGGCTGGACGTCGGCGCCGGTCCCGTCGACCAGCGCGTACGTCCCGGTCGCCGCGGCCGCCCCGATCGCCAGCGCGACGATCGGCGCCACCATGACCCGGGGGTTGGGCAGGCGCTCTGCGTATTGCATCAGGTACTCCTCCTTTTGCCGCCTTTTGAAGCCCATTGGCGTCGATGCCAGCGGGCCGGAGTCCCGGAGGGCGGCGGCGAGCCGTATCTCCGAACAGACCCTTTCTAACGGCCGGCACTCGCAAGCACTGGGAGCTTCGTCACAGATGCCTCAATTTGCGAGCGCGCGAGGTGCTCACGCTAAGTGAACGACCCATACGCCGGGGAGGATGATCTTGCGGTGGACGTGCCGCGGCTTGCGGCCGGACCGCAGCGCGGCCTGTTGAAGACGTGGTCCCCGTCGGCTTCGGGGGAAGCCCACTAGGACCGCGGCTCTCCCATCTGTCGCGTCGCGCAGGCGCTGGTCGGTGGTAGGCATGGCAGCAACGACCGGCTCGCCAAGGTCGCCCTGCAGGTCACGGGGCGTGGGGAGGCGACCTGCGCGATGGCGGGCTTCACGTGAGGAAGTCGGCGAGCGCCTGGGCGACCTCGACGGGGCGGTCCTCGGGGGCGAAGTGCCCGGCCTTCGGCACGAGGACGTGAGGGTAGGCGGGCCTCGATCTGAGCTGCGTCCACGCCTCCGAGGGCCCGCGCTCGCCGCGTCGTCGCCCCGGTAGAGCAGATGGTCGCCGACCCCGATCGAGTCAAACCCGCTCTCTTCGGGAACCTTGGCCAGCGCCACCACCTCCCGCCAGCGGACCTCCCGCTCGACCTCGGGGAGCTGGAGGCCGATGCGCAGCGCTCGCCTGGCCACCCCTTACCCCCGAGGAAAGACTATGCCGCGCCGGCGGTCCGTCCTTTCACAGAACCCGCTCCTTACGAGCCCGGTCGCGGGCCGCGCAAAGCTCGCGGCGGCGACAGGTTCGCCTCCGAGCTGAGCGCGATGCGGAAGGAGAAGGCGACGTGAGCATCCACAAGGTCGAGCAGTGGGAGGTCAGCTGGCACGAGGGTCGCCGATCGCGCTCGCGTCGGTTCCGGAAGGAAGTGGACGCCCGGGCGTTCGCGCGCCAGGCCGGGCGCGACGGGGTCCGGCGGAGCGTGAACAAGATCGACCAGTGGCAGGTGCGCTGGCGGCAAGGAGGCCGCGAATCACGGGCGCACAAGCGGACGTTCGAACGTAAGCGGGACGCCGAGCGGTTCGAGCGGGAGGTGCGGCGACGCAAGGAGCTCGGCGAGCTGGCGCTGTGGGAGCAGCGCAACCGGAGCGTCCGGGAGCTCGCCCGGGAGTGGTGGGCGAAGTACGCGGTGCCGAACTTGGCGGAGCTGACGCTGGACGGCTACCAGCCGCTGCTCGAGAAGCACGTCGTCCCCCGCCTGGGCGACTACCGCGTCGGCGAGGTCACGCCCGAGGTCGTGGCCCGACTTCCGTGCCCAGCTCGAGAAGGCGGGCGTCGGCCGGCACGCGGTGCGCGTCTCGATGGTCGTCCTGCAGGCGATGTTCAAGCAGGCCATCCGCTGGCGCTGGATCGAATCGAACCCCGTCAAGGCGGTGGAGAAGCCGTCGGCCAGGCGGCAGCGGGCCGTGGTGTGCCTCGCGCCAGCGCAGGTCGAGGCGATCCGCGCCTGGCTGATCGGGCGGGAGAAGCTCTACGCAGCGACGATCGTGTCGCTGGTCGCCTATCAGGGGCTGCGCATACCCGAGGAGGTGCTGGCGCTGGAGGTGCGGCACGTGCGGGCCAACACGCTGCTCATCGAGCAGCGGAACATCAAGGGAAGGATCGTCGCGGGGCAGAAGGTGCGCCACTTCCGCCCCCGGTCTCCCAAGCTGCTCGACCCCGTCCGCCGCGACGTGACGCAGTACCTGATGGCCACCGGCATCCGCGAAGGCCTCTTGTTTCCCCGCCAGGACGGAGAGCCCTGGAAGGTCCACGACTACAAGAACTGGACCCGCCGTGTGTGGAAGAAGGCGCGCGAGGCCGCGGGGATCGACGCGATGCCGCCCTACGACCTGCGCCACGCCTACGCCTCTCTCCGCATTCGCGCCGGCGTATCGATCCCCGAGCTGGCCGAGGAGCTGGGGCACTCGCCCCCAGATGACCGTGGGCACCTACACGCACGTGATCCGCGAGCTCCAAGGGGAGCCTGTGGTCTCCGCCGAGGAGCAGATCGAGCTTGCGCGAAGCGACGCGCCACGAGACCGCGCGGCGACCGCCTGAACATCCTGCCGAGGTTCCGCTGGTCGAAACGGACGGCCTCGCACCTGGGCCGCTACCCCCGGGCCTCAGCGAACTCGTGCGGCCGTGCCGTCCCGAACGCGACGGCGTGTGTCCGAGGTGTGCCTGACTCCGTCGGTGTCGCTGTGGCCAACGGGGCGGAACCCCGCTTTGCAACTGGGATGGCGAGGCCCGGAATCGAACCGGGGACACCACGATTTTCAGGCAGTCGCGATTACGGCGTCGAGGCGCCAGAAACCGCATAAGCATGCGGACCACGCACTGGCCAGCGCCTGGCTCGTGCCCGTAGATGCCGATAGATGCGTGGGGGTTTAGGACTCTACGGGCCTCTAGAGTCCAAAAACCCCGCCACGATGCTGGCCGAAAATCGAAGACCGGGCAGCCGCAAGCGGGCGGCGACGCGTCGGTGCCCGAACGCTGGCCGGCGGGCTGGCTGCGCCCACGGCGACGCCGTCGCGGCGCGCAGGTCCACGGCATTGGCGCAACCTACGCCTCCGCCGCATGATGGTCGTGGGGGCGCGGGCTGCCGGCCAGGCGCTCCAATCGGTGCGAGAACTGGTGGCACGGCTGCGCGCTCCGCCGGGTAGCCCAATCGAGTGGCTCACGCAGTCGCGAGCGGCACGGCGTCATCGGGGAAATGGCGAATCGATCCGCTACCGAGGTGCCCGCGATCGAGACAAGTCCGGCCGTCAGCGCTGGATTTCCACATGAGCAGCACTGCGGCGGAGCGGAATTGTCGACCCGCCAGACGCCCGTAGTTCGTCCCGGGAAGAGGCCGGGCGTCTGCAGCTGAGCACGCTCGCATTCATCCAAGCGCACGGGTTTTCCCGGGTGCATACGTCGGCATGCATTCCAGCGCTGCGACGCGTGCCACGACCGCTATCGAGCCAGCGTCTTTGCGGTTTCAGGGGCGATGTCCGGGTCGAGGTTGGCGTCGGCGTTGTCGTTGCGATCGCCCGGGGCTGAGACGGATTCTCGGATGCTCCGGCCGGAAGCGGGAACCGCTGCCGCGCTCCCGGTGCCATGAGGCGCGCCGCGAGGTAGATCCAGAGCAGGCCGACGAGCAGGGAGCCTCCGACCTCGCTCAGGGGTGCGATGCCGACGGGAACGGTGAGCGCGATGCCGACTGCGCCCCAGCGGGGAAGGAACCCCGCACGCCAGGTGTGGATGCCGATCCACACCGTGCCGAAAAGCAGCAGCAGCAGTGCCGGCCCCGCGACGGCAAAGAACCACGACGGGTCCTCGCCCGAGGCGATACCGCCGGCGACGCCAGTGCCGAGCAGCGCCTGGCCGGCGACCGCGGCCGCAAGCGACCCGCGCGGCGCGCCCTGGATGCGGCGAAGGGCCACGAGCCCCGGGATGGTCAGCAGCAGCGCCGAGAGCAGCGCGATGTCCTGAGCGTATTCGGTCGTGCTCGCGTAGTGACCCTCGAAGGGCGCGTGCGTGAGGCGGATCACTCCGACGATGGCGAACGCGAGCCCGCCGGCGAGCGCGAGCGCCGCGAGGCGAGTGGTCGGTTGACGGCTCAACGTAGACTCCTTCCATGCGATTGGGTGTCGCGTCAGCGTCGCCCCAGAGCGCCGCAGTGTCATCGGGCGAGCGGCGATCTCGGCACCCGTCGCGGGGCTGACCGCGGGCGCAAGCGAATCCGTCCTCCGACCGATGTGCGCCTGGATTGCGGGCGCTACCGTGAATTCGTGCGGCCGTCTTCGCTTCGTTTCTGGCCCGACCTGGTCCCGGCGGGGACCCTGCTCGTCCTCGGCGAGCTAGAGGCCGCACTCAGCGACCCGAGCAGTTCCCACGTGGTTCTCGGCGCGCTTACGCTCGCCCTCACCGTGCCGCTCGCCCTGCGTTGCCACGCTCCGCTCGCGGTGCTCGCCTGGACCGTCGCCATCGTCGCCGCGCTGACCGTGGTCGAGCCCGACACGAGCCAGGCCGCGGTCCCGCTGGCACTCATGCTCGCCGTCTACACGGTCGGGCGCGAGCTCGAGCTGGGCCCCGCGCTGCTCGGCTTGGCGCTACCGGTCGCGGCCTTCGCGGTCGCGCTCGCCGCTGCCGAGGAGCCGGTGCAAGAGTTCGCGATCGGCGCGGCGCTCTACGCGACGCCTTGGGGCTTCGGGCGCGCGCTTCGCGCCCGCGGCCGGCACGTGGAGGCACTCACCGCGCACGCCGAGCGCCTCGAGCGCGAGCGCGAGCAGCAGGAGCAAGCCGCGGTCGCCGCCGAGCGGGCTCGGATCGCGCGCGAGCTGCACGACATCGTCTCCCACTCCATCAGCGTCGTGGCGCTGCAAACGGAGGCGGTGCGCCGCCGCCTCGCCCCCGAGCAGCAGTCGGAGCGTCGCGACCTGCGCGCGGTGGAGACGACCGCCCGCCAGGCGATGGCGGAGATGCGACGCCTGTTCGGGGTCCTCCGGGCCGAGGGCAGCCCGCCTGCGCTGGCGCCCCAGCCAGGCCTCGACCAGCTAGAGCGCCTGCTCACCGACATCCGCGCGACCGGTCTGATGGTCGCCCTCCAGCTCGAGGGTAAGCGCACCGCGCTACCGCCAGGGGTTGACCTCGCCGCCTACCGAATCGTCCAGGAGGCGCTTACCAACGCGCGAAGACACGCCCGCGGCGCGCCCGCCTTCGTCCGGCTCCGCTTCCGCGAGCGCGACCTCGAGATCATCGTCGAGGACAGAGGCGATGGCCCGAGCGCCAACGGCAGCTCCCGCGGGCATGGGCTGATCGGGATGCGCGAGCGCGTAGCGCTCTACGGCGGTTCCTTCGAGGCGGGACCGCGACCGCAGGGGGGGTTTCGGGTTCGGGCCCGGTTGCCGATCGGGCGGGGGTCCCAGGCTTGAGCATCCGGGTCGCCGTCTGCGACGACCAGGGGATGGTGCGATCGGGGATCCGCTCGCTGCTCTCGGGCGAGCCCGAGATCGACGTCGTAGCCGAGGCCTCCGATGGCGAGCAGGCCGTCGCCGCAGCGCGGCGCTTCGAGCCCGACGTCATCCTGATGGACATCCGGATGCCGGAGATGGACGGGCTTGCCGCGACCCGTCGCATCCTCGGTGAGGGCAGCGAGAGCAGGATCCTGATCCTCACCACCTTCGACCTCGACGAGTACGTGTTCGAGGCGCTGCGCGCCGGCGCCAGCGCGTTCCTGCTCAAGGACGCCTCGGCCGATGAGCTGATTGACGCCGTGCGGCTGATCGCTCGCGGCGATGCGCTGCTCGCCCCGGCCGTCACCCGCCGCGTTATCGAGGCCTTCGCGGAAGCACCCCAACCCGACCATAAACGCGCAGCCGCCCTCGCCGAGCTCAGCGACCGCGAGCGCGAGGTGCTCCGCCTGGTCGGTCGCGGTCTCTCCAACGCCGAGATCGCCGAACGCCTCACCGTCAGCCTTGGAACCGTCAAGAGCCACGTAAGCAGCATCCTCACCAAGGCCAACCTCCGCGACCGCGTCCAGGCCGTAGTCTTCGCCTACGAGAGCGGCCTGTTGCGCGCCGGCGAGGCCGACACCCAGTAACCGCCCGCCCCCGCCGACGACCCCTTCCGGCACTCGCCCCCTCCCAGCCTCCCTCACGCAGAACCAGCAGTCGCCACAAGCCGCGGCTCATCCGCGATTTGGACGACGACCAAAAGTGCAGGTCGCCAATGCTTCTCCTCGACGGATCCGGTTGCGGCGAGGTGCTCGCTCCTCCACAAACGGAGCACTGATCGCGCCCAGGTTTGGCGGCCGGGGACACCTCGGTTTCGTCGTGCCCGACGTGATCTGAGCGCCTGCCGAGAGTGCCGCAACCGCGCGAAAGTGCTAGCTCTCCTGCCGCAGTGCGCCGCGTCGTCCAAACAGCAGCCGCTAGCGGTGTCGGCTCCGGCGCGTAACTGGATTCTCGCCTCCCCGCTCGATCGGCGAGAACCCATTTTCAAGCGGAACAAGACTGTCTGTTTTTGAGCGGACGTGACAAGCGGTCCGGCGCCTCGAGTACGGTCTGCCAGGACTCCACGCGGATG
>JACVRW010000160.1 GCA_014534235.1 Thermoleophilaceae bacterium
GAGCGCGTCCTCCCACTCGGCTCGGGTGAGCCTGCGGCCGGCCACGGCGCAAGCGTGTCGCGCCCAGGACGACGGGCGCACGTCCCAGCGGTAGGCCTGCCCGGTGTTGTAGATGGCGAAGAGGTAGGCCCCGTCCGGCGTGAACTGGGGCACGACCGAGCGGTTCGGCGGACCCGGCAGGGCGGTGCCGAGCGCCTGCTCCGTCTTCAGGTCCCAGAGGCGGACAGTGCCGTCGGGACTGCCCGTAGCAAGCGTGCGGCCGTCCGGGCTCAGCGACTGCCATTCCACCCGCCCGGCGTGTCCGGTAAACCTACGGCTGGCGGGGTTCCACTCGTCCCCGAAGTTGTAGAGACCCGGCTCCTCGACGGACCACAGGCGCGCCCAACCCTCATAGCTGCCGCCCACGACATGGCGGCCGCCGGGCGTAAAGCGCGCGAGATCCCACACCGTCCCCGCTCCAACCAGCCTGGCGCGGCGCTCGCGTGTGACGACGTCGACGATCTCCACGCCGCCCCTCGGAGGGCGCGCGACGGCCAGTTTCCGCCCGTCGGGGCTGAGCGATATGTCCCCAATCGCCGGGTACCGAAGCGGACCGCCGGCCGGCCTGCCCGAGGGAAGCCTCCACAAGCGCACGACGCCCTCACGCCGGTCGCCCGGGGCGTCGCTCGCCGTTGCCATCAGGCGTCCGTCGGCGCTGAAGCTCGGCGTTAGGACCGTGTCGCGGAGGCCCGGCAGGCGCCTGACGATGTGTCCGCGGCGCGGGTCGACCAGGGCGAGGAAGCCGTTGTCTCCGCCGACCACGAGGAGCCCGTGGCGCGGTACGTATCCCATACCCCGGACGGGGCCGTTCGGGACGACGCGGAATTCCGACAGGCGTCGCAGCGTCTCGGTGTCAATGAGCGCAACGGCGCCGTGCGCCTGCCCGATCGCGAGGACCCGTCCATCGGGGCTGATCGCGTAGCGGGGAAGGTCCGGGCTGTCCCGCCCCGCGAGGAACGGGCGGCCGAGGCGACGGGCGCCCGCGAGATCCCAGACCAAGACGTTCCCGTCGAGGCCGGTGCTGTACACCGTGGAGTTGTCGCGGGTGACCGCGAGACCGGTGATCTGCCCGGCGTGGCCCTCGAGTGTCTCGCCCGCCGACGCGCCCTCGACGTCCCAGACGATCAGCCGGTCGTCCTCACCCGCAGTGATCGCGGTGCGGCCGTCCGCGCTGAAGGTCGCCGCCACGACCGCGCCGGCGTGGCGTCCGGATGCTCTGCGCACTTCGCCGGTGTACAGATCGAGGAAGCGCACAGAGCCGTCACGACCGCCGGCCAGCATCGTGCGGTCGTCGGGGCTGAGCGCCGCCTGCTCGCCGCCGACCGGCAGCCGCCTCACCGGGCGCAGCGTGCGGGCGTCCATGATGACCGTGCCCCCGTCACGGCTCGCCACGACGAGGCGCCCCCCGCCACGCGTGAGCATCAGGGCCACGAGGTCGCGGCTGACCCGCGTCGCCCTGCCCACCGGGCGCCCGGTGCGCACACCGAAGCGCCGGACGATGCTGCCGCCGTCCGGCGGCAGAGCGATCGCGGCGGAAAGCGTGCGTCCGTCGGGCGAGAAGCGGATCGCGTACATCACCCGATCGCGCCCGATGCGGAGGCGGGCGAGCACGCCATGGGTGCGAGCGTGCAAGATCACGGGCTCGGCCCCACCGACCGCGAGCCTTGACCCATCGGGGCTGAGCTGCACCTCGGGCCTCAGCACGGCGTCGGCTATGACGCCGGCGACGCCCGAGACGGTGGAGGGCCGTTCCGCGGGTCGGCGCTCGCGGGTGTCCACGACGGTCAGCGTCCCGTCGTGGTCGACGACGGCGACACTTCGTTCGTCCGGGCTCAGGTCGAGACTGATCAGCCGGTCGCCGTCCCCGCGCACGACGCCGATCGTCGCCGGGCTCTTCAGCAGCGCCGCAAGCAGGTTGCCTCGCGTCTGCACCGTGTCGGCGAGCGCGACTCCTTGCCGCGCGAGCAGCAGCGAACGGTCCAGGTCGTCCTCCACGAGCGCCTGGGCGCCGAGGCGCTGCGCATCGGCCGCGAGCGCCTCGTCCCGCGCATTCCCGCGCTGGTCGAGCGCCACGACGCCGGCGATCACAGCGAGCACAAGGAGTGCGGCTGCGCCTGCCAGCAGCGCGCGTAGGCGACGGTGCGAGCGCTCGCTTGCGGCACGGCTCTCATGGAGAAAGGCGCGCTCGATCTCGTTGAGTTCCCCGCGGCGTGTGGTCGTCCAGTCCAACGCCGAAGCCAGGCGCGCGCCGCGGTACAGGTCTTCGACGTGGCGTCCGCCTGCGTCCCAGTCGCGCGCCGCTGCGGCCAGGTGGAGACGCAGCCGTTGACCCTGAGCATCGTCCTCCAGCCAACCACGCAGGCGCGGCCACTCCCGCAAGAGCGCCTCGTGGGCGACCTCGACCCCGCCCTCGCTGATCGTCACGAGCCGCTCCCCGGCCAAGACGGTCAGCACCTCGTCGACACGAAGGTCGCGCCCGCTCTGGAGCTCTGTGAGCGGCACGCGGCGGCGGACGACCGCATCACCCTCGCCCGGGCCGGCCAGCCTCAGGAGGATGCGGCGGGCGAGTCGCCGGCGGTCGGGGTCGAGCTGCTCGTACGCGCTTTCGGCCAGCCGCGCGACCGCTCCGCGAACACCGCCCACGTGCTCGTAGGCGCTCATGCGCAGAGACCGGCCGTCGCGGCGCTGCCAGAGCTCGAGCAGCGACGTGGAGAGCAGCGGCAGCGCCCCGGGCTGTCCTTCGACGTCGGCGACGAGAGCGTCGACCAGCTCGGCCTCGACATGGAGACCCGCGCGGCGTGCGGGCAGCTCGATCGCGCGGCGCAGCTCGCCGCGGCGCATCGGTCCCACCAGGACGTGGTTGGTCCCGAGCAGGCGCGACAGCTCGGGGTAGGCGGCGCAGCGGCCATAGAAATCCGCGCGCACGGCGACGACCACGACCGTCCGTCGATGCGGGTCGCGAGCGCGGTCCAGGAGCGCCTCGATGAACGCCCCGCGCTCGGACTCGTCGCGACACGTCGCGAAGGCCTCCTCGAACTGATCGACGGCAATAACGAGGCGGTCCCCAGGCGGGGCCTCGCCGATGGCCCGCTCGAGCGCTGCGAGCGGGTGCTCCCCCGGACGCAGCAGCGCCAGCGCCCAGCTCTTGCTGCCGGGGAGCACGCCCTCTCCCAGCGCCGGGAGAAGCCCCGCCCGCAGCGCCGATGACTTCCCGCTGCCCGACGGACCCACGATGCCCATCAGCGGCGCACCCGTAAGGCGCGCCACCATCTGGGCCACAAGCCGCTCGCGGCCGAAGAAGACGTCGGCGTCCCGCACGTCGAACGAGGCGAGTCCCTTGAACGGACAGGCGCCGACGCGTTCGACCTCCTCCAGCGCGGCACGCTCGCGGACCGCCCGCAGCTCCAACACGTTGCCGGCCAGGTCGTCCTCCGCGACACGGAGGCCCGTACGCTCGGTCGCCGTGCGATCGGCGGCGGCGCGCAGGCGGCGCGCCGCCCGCGCGCGGGCCCATTCACTCGCCGCGCGGTGCACGCGCCGCGGGACCCCACCGCTTGCCTCGCAGAGGCGCTCGACCGGGATCTCCACGTGATCATGCCCCATCACGTAGAGCTGCGCCATGGCGCGCACGCCGGCGGAGGCGAGCGGCTCGAGCTGGAGGGTCGCGTGGGCGCGCAGCGGCGGGGGAAGCGTGGGACTCTCGCTCGTCGCCAGGATGAGCACCGGCAGTCCGGCCAGGTCTCCGATGAGTTCGCCGACTGCACTCAAGTGGTCCTCGCCGGCACGGTCGATGTCATCGAAGACGAGCAGCGTCGGCCGTCGTGCTTCGCGCGCGCGTGCCAGGCCAGCGCGCACTGCTTGCGGCGGGGCCGCGCCGGACAGGTAATGCACCCCCCCACGCTCGCGCCCCACCTCATTGGCGAGCTCCGCCGCCAGACGCGTCTTTCCCATGCCGCGCGCCCCTGCGACCACCACCAGCGTGCCGGCGCCGCGCTGGGCCCGCCCCCAGTGACGACGCAGCTCGTCCAGCTCGGCCTCTCGACTCACGAGCAGCGTGCCCGCGTCGAGCTCCGGCGGCAGGTCGGCCGTTTCCGCCGCCGGCACGGCGAGGGCCGGGTCCTGCGCGAGTATCTTGCGCTCGAGCTCCCGCAGGTGCTCCCCCGGCTCGATCCCCAGGTGCTCGACGAGACTCCGTCTGGCGTCGTGGTAGGCCTGGAGCGCGTCGGCTTGCCGCTCGCATCGGTAGAGGGCGAGCATCAGCTGCGCGCGCAGGCGCTCTCGGTAGGGGTGCTCACGGATCAGCGTCTCGAGCTCTGCCACGACTTCGTCGTGCCGTCTGAGGTCGAGCTTCGCCTCGATCAGCAGCTCGAGCGCCGTGGCGCGCAGATCATCGAGCCGGGCGATCTCGCGCTGAGCGAACGGTTCGTACGCGACGTCGGCAAGGGGCGGGCCGCCCCACAGCGAGAGCGCCCCCTCGAGCACGGAGGCGGCGCGTTCCGGGCGGCCCGTGGCCAGCTCACTCGTCGCTTCGGCGACGAGTGCCTCGAACCTATGTGAGTCGAGATCCTCGGGGTCGAGCCTCAGCTCGTAGCCGTGGTCCCGGGTCACGATGATGCCGTCGGAGCCGTTACCCGCTCCGCGTCCGAGCGTCCTGCGTAGGTGCGATATGTGCACCTGTAGCGTCTTCGTGGCGGTTGCGGGCGGACGCTCCCCCCACAGCTCGTCGACCAGCCGGTCATAGCTGAGCATCTCGTTGGGGTGGAGCAGGAGCAACGCCAGCAGCGCTCGCTGCTTGGTTCCCCGCGGCGTGACGTCTCGTCCCTCGTCGAGGGCCTCCAGGGGACCGAGGATGCTGAAGTCCATTGCGTGGACGCTGGCCGGTTAGGGCCACCGTACAGCGCCGCCGATATCCCCACAAGCGGGATCTCCCGTGCTTTTACCGCGCTTTTGCCGTGCCGCAGGAGGGTTCATGACCATCGCCGAAGGGCGGCAGACGACTGGGCAGGCCTTGGCTACAGAGACACATATGAGCCGGAGCTCGCGATGAGGGTGTTCGCCGAGGTGGCGTTCATCGTCGTGGGCGCCGTTGGAGCGGCGATCTGCCTGGCGGCGCTGGCGGTTCGGCTGCCCGCGGGCCAGCCCGTGTTCGAGCCCGGGTTGCGTCCCCGCACGAGGACCGACCTCTGGCCGGCCCAGCTGGTGCGAGTCGAACGGATCGTGGAATGGTCGAGTTCCAGCGAGCTCAACGTGCACACCCGCTTGCGGCCGGTGCTCGTCGAGATCGCAGAGGCTCGCCTGGCCCGGCGCGGCCTGCGGCTGGACCGAGACGCTGCCGAGGCCCGCCGCCTGCTCGGACCCACCGCGTGGGAGCTCGTGCGTCTGGACCGCCCGCCGCCGCCGGACACAGACGCCCCCGGCATCGCACGGCGCGACCTGGAGAAGATCCTGGACACCCTGGAGGCACTTTGACCGAGTGGTCCGGCGGCCATGCCGAGCTCGGCGAGCGAGCCACTCGGATCCTC
>JACVRW010000124.1 GCA_014534235.1 Thermoleophilaceae bacterium
CTGGTCAAGTCCCATTACGATGCTCACTCGGGGCCTCCTCAAGCTCCACGGTTTGCATGCCTGCGCGGACACGCTCCGCGCTTGAGCTGAGGAGGTCCCTACACGTCCGGTCAGATGGACTGCTCATGACATCTTTCGTCGCCGTCTTCCGGGGGCGCCTCGACCGGCGCCCCCGTTCCCTAATAGGACGAACGCCGCGACTTTCAAGCCCGGCCGCCGAGCGCCCGCTCGAGCGTCAGCTCGTGCAGCGAGCCCAGCACCTCGTCCGCCTCTACGAGCGAATCCTGGCCCGGCGGGTAGTGCGGGTTCGGCAGCGCCAGGACCCGCATGCCGGCCGCCTTGGCCGCGAGGATGCCGTTGTGGGAGTCCTCCACCGCGGCGCTCCGGCCGGGGTCCGCCCGGAGCCGCCGCAGCACCTCGAGGTAGACGTCGGGCGCCGGCTTCCCGCGCTCCACCTCCTCGGACGACACCGTGGTCCCGAATGCCCACCTGAGGCCCGACAGCTCGAGGAAGAGGTCGATGATCTCCCGGTTGGACGACGAGGCGACCCCCAGCGGCACGCTGCCCGCGAGCCGGTGCACGGCCTCCGTGGCGCCGTCGATCAGCGGAAGCCCGCTCCGGTATGTCTGCTCCAGGCGGCGCACGACCTCGTCCGAGATGACGGCCGGGTCGAGCGCCACGGCGAGCTCATCGTGCATGTACCTCGTCCACTCGAGCGAGCTCATGCCCATCATCTGTCGCGGGGCGTCGTCGCGCCAGCGCCCGCCGCGCTCGCGCACCACCTCCTCCTTCGCCCGGTTCCAGACCTGCTCGGAGTCGAGCAGAACGCCGTCGAGGTCGAACACCAGCGCCCGCTCCGTCACGAGCGCCCCCGGCTGGTCTTGAAGTCGATCACGAGCGGAACGCCATGGAGCCGCCAGCGCTCGCGCAGGCGGTTCTCGAGGAAGTAGGCGTAGTCGCGGGTGACGCGCGAGCGGTCGTTGACCTGGACGGCGAAGCGCGGTGGGCTGGTATCGAACTGGGTCATGTAGTACATCCGCAGCCGCTTGCCGCGCACGGCCGGCGGCTCGCGCGCCGACTGGAGCTCTCCGAGGAACCGGTTCAGCTCCGCGGTCTGGATCCACCCGGCCGAGCGGTCGGCGAGGGAGAGGGCCTCCGCCACGAGGCGCTTCAGGCCGCGGCCCGTGAGCGCCGAGACGGCCATCACCTGCGGACGCTGGCGGAGCTTCTGCCTCACCCGCGCCTTGGCGTCCTCGAGATCGGTCCGGGTGACATCCCATTTGTTCAGGGCGATCCCGGTCGCGCACTTCGCCTGCATCGCCATCTCGGCAATGCGCAGGTCCTCGCTCGTCACCCCGTCGAGCGCGTCGCATACGACGATCGCCACCGCGGCGCGCTCGGCCGCTCGCTCCGAGCGGAGCTGCGCGTAATAGTCGACCGTCCCCACCACCTTCGTGCGGCGGCGCAGGCCGGCGGTGTCGACGAGGACGACAGGCCGCCCGTCGAACTCCACGCGGGTATCGATTGCGTCGCGAGTGGTGCCCGCGGTGGGCGTGACGATCACCCGCTCCTCGCCGAGGAGCCTGTTGAGCAGCGAGGACTTGCCGACGTTGGGCCGTCCGATCAGAGCCAGGCGTGTGGCGTCGTCGGCGGCGGCGACCGCCGCCGGTAGGCGCTCCACGATCAGGTCGAGGAGGTCGCCCGTCCCGAGCCCCTGGGTGGCCGAGACCGCCACCGGGTCGCCGAGGCCGAGCCCGTAGAACTCCGTGGCAAGCGCGGCTTGGCGCGCGTCGTCCACCTTGTTGGCCGCCACGATCGCGGGGACCGAGCCGCCGCGGAGCTCGGCCGCCAGCTCCGCGTCGCCGGGGCGCAGGCCGGCGCGGGCGTCGACTACGAGCAGGGCCAGGTCGGCCTCGGCGATCGCCGCTCGGGCCTGCCGCCGGACGGCCTCGGACAGTTCGCTGTCGTCGGCCAGGTCGACGCCGCCCGTGTCGACCAGCGTGAATCCCACCCCGTTCCAGTCCGCCTCCACCTCCTTGCGGTCCCGGGTGACGCCCGGTTGCGCGTGCACCACCGCCTCGCGGGTGCCCGACAGGCGGTTGACGAGCGTGGACTTGCCGACGTTCGGATAGCCGACGACGGCGACGGTGGGGCGCCTCACCGGGGGTCAGTGCAGGTCGCGCAGGCGCAGGCGCGGGACGGCTCGAAGTGCCGCCGGTTAGGGGTTACGAGTGACAGCGCGTGATGGATAGCGGTACGCAGCCCTGCTTCATCGGCGTGCCTGACCGCAAACAGCTCCGCCCGGGTGATCATGGAATAGGGGGCATCACCCGCTGACGCGAGTCGGCGCGCGCAATCGCCTCGCGCGCAACCTCGGCGAGTGAGAGGCCGTCGCGGCGCCGGATCTCGTCCAGGCGCTGGCGCTGCTGCAGGGTGAAGTAGGTCTGTGTGCGCCTGGCTGCCATATACAGCGCAGCATACGGCGGCCCTCCACGATCGCCGCTCAGCGATCAGCGGCCCCGCTCGACCAGCTCCACGATGCCGGCGACGACCTCGCCCACGCTCATGCCGGTCGTATCGAGCTGGACGGCCCCGGGCGCGGGCCGGAGCGGCGAGTGCTCGCGCGCCGAGTCCTGTGCGTCGCGGAGCGCCTGATCTCGCCTGACCGTCTCGACGTCCACGCCGAGCTCCTCTGCGCGGCGGCGGGCGCGCTCCTCGGGGCTCGCGGTGAGAAAGACCTTCACGACGGCCTCCGGCGCCACGACCGTGCCGATGTCGCGACCCTCGGCGACCCAGTTCCCGGACGAGAGGAGTTCGCGCTGCTTGCGCACGAGCGCGGAGCGCACCTTTGGGTTGGTGGCCACCTTCGACGCGGCCTCGGTCACTTCGGGCCTCCGGATCTCGGCCGTCACGTCGCGGCCGTCGAGGAGCACGCGCTCGCCCAGCCGGATGTCGGCCGCCTCCGCCGCCTCCGAGGCGGAGCCCCCGCGCTCGAGCAGCGCGAGCGCCGCCGCCCGGTACATCGCGCCGGAATCGAGGTAGGTGAAGCCGAGCGCGCGCGCGACGGCGCGCGCGACGGTGCTCTTCCCGGCCCCCGCCGGCCCGTCGATAGCTACCACCATCGCGGCCGAGGCTACCGCCGGGCGGGTCTTACGACGGCTTCGTCGCCATCGCCCAGATCACGACCACGTACGCCACCAGCGAGACACCCACGAGGACGACCGCGGCCCGCTGGAGGCCGGCGCCTCCACCCCCCTTACGGCTGAGCCGGCGCGCGGCCAAGCCCGCGCACACCGTGGCGGCCACGAGGAGGACGAACGTCGTGTCGGTGGTAGTGAACCCGAGGTCTACCCACGCCGGCGAGTCTTCGTCGACGTTCTCCTCGGACGCCAGCCACTGCGCGCTCACGCGGGTGACGAGCCAGGCCGGCAGCGCCACCAGCAGGAGGCCGCGGTAGCCGAGCCGGACCGCGGCCACCGAGCTGCCCGGCCGCGCGCCCGCGAGCGAGGCGACCACCAGCACCAGCGCCCCGACCAGCACCATCGCGCCGAGTAGGTGCAGGAACAGCGGCAGGTTCCACTCGTCCGGGCGGATCGCCGCGATGAGCGTCATGCGCCCGGCTTCCAGACCATCAGGACGAGGAGCCCTATCACCGCCAGCGTGCGAAGCCAGTGCATGGGCGCGGCATCCGCGCGGCCGGCCGCGAGCTGGGTCCGCCCCCGCTCGCCCAACGCGGTGGCCACGAGCCAGAGGACGATCGCGCCCAGGATCCAGCCGTCCCAAAGCTCGTAGCCGTCGACGTCGAAGACGAGCCAGATCCCGAGCACGAGCGTGCCGATCCCGCCCACGTTCCAGCAGACGTCCGCCACGCGGACAGCCGCCCCACCGACGCCGGCCCCGAGGGCGACGGCGCTGTAGATGACGGCCGTGACGGCGATCGCGAACGCCGCGAGGAGGTGGAGGAAGAGCAGCCAGTCGTACACGGCGGCGAAGCGTAGGGACGCGCACGGCGGAACGCGCACCTACGGCCGCGCCGGCGCCGTTCCGGCGGGGCCCGTGTCCGCGGGGACCGGCTCCGCCGGGGTCAGCCCCTCCCCAGCAGCGTTCGAAGGTCGCGTTCGAAGCCCGGGTAGGAGACGCTCGCAGCGTCGATTCCGAGCACCTCCACCCCGTCAGTCGAGGCCAGGCCCGCGACGGCCCCCAGCATCGCCATCCGGTGGTCGCCGCGCGCATCGATGATCCCGCCGCGAAGCGGCGACCCGTCGCCGCGGACCGCGAACCCGTCGGCCGTTGGCTCGATGTCGGCCCCCAGGTCGCGCAGCCCCTTCACGACGGCGGCGATGCGATCCGTCTCCTTGACGCGCAGCTCGCCGGCGCCGCGGACGACCGTCTCCCCGTCGGCGAAGGCCCCAAGGAGCCCGACCAGCGTCAGCTCGTCGATCGCGGCGGGCACCTCGTGCGGCTCGACCTCGGTGCCCTCGAGCGGCGCGGACGCCGCGTCCAGCTCGCCCACCGGCTCAACATCGGTCTCGGTTCCGGGCTCCTCCACCTCGCCGACGACCACGGCGCCCATCCGCTCCGCCACGCGCAGGAAACCGGTCCGGGTCCAGTTCAGTCCGACGCCGGTCACGACCACCCGCGACCTCGGGACGATCGTCGCCGCGGCCACCACGAACGCCGCCGACGAAGGGTCACCGGGCACCACGATCTCGTCGAGCTCCAGCTCGTCGACCTGGGACACCGTCAGCCGCGGTCCCTCGCGCTCGAAAGGGACCCCGGCGCGCCGCAGGAGGCGCTCCGTGTGGTCGCGGCTCGGGGTCCGCTCAGTGACCGTCGTCGAGCCCTCCGCGAGCAGGCCCGCGATCAGGAGGCACGACTTCACCTGGGCGCTCGCCACGGGGAGCTCGTACTCGATGCCGCTGAGCCGCGCGCCGCGCACGGTGAGCGGTGGGAAGCGCCCCTCGCGCGCCTCCACAGCGGCGCCCATCGCCGACAGCGGCTCCGCCACGCGATCCACCGGCCGGCGACGGATCGACTCGTCGCCGTCGAGCGTCCACACGCCGCCGGGCTGGCCGGCGAGCCACCCCGGCAGCATCCGCATCAAGGTGCCCGAGTTGCCGACGTCGAGCAGACCGCCGGTCGCCTCGAGGGGGACGCGCAGCCCGACTCCCCGGACGAGCACTTGCGCGCCGTCCTCCTCGACGCCCGCCCCGAGCTTCAAGAGCGCCGCGAGCGTGGAGCGGGTGTCGGCGGAGTCGAGGTAGTTGTGGACCCGTACCGGCTCGTCGCACATGGCGCCGAACAGCGCGGCACGGTGGGAGATCGACTTGTCGGCCGGCGGCGTATAGCTGCCCCGGAGCGGTCCTGACGGCTCGAACCGGTCTCGCCGCGTCACTCCTCGCCGACCGGGAAGCCGAGGCCGGCGATCAGCTCACGCGCCCGGGCGGCGCGCTCGTCGCCGGCTATCCAGAGGGTCATCGCCCCCGAACGCATGTCGGCCGCGGGCGCCAGCGCCATGTCGACTATGTTCACGCCTTCCCTGCCGAGCGCGAGCGCCACCTTGGCGACGATGCCGGGGCGGTTCGGGACCGTGATCCTCAGCTCGTGCACGGGGGCCGGACCGACGTCCGCCTCGAGCAGCGCGCGGCGATGCTCTCGGGCAACGTCGTTCCAGGCGGCCACGTCCCCCTCGGAGAGCCTCCTGACCACGTCGTCCAGACCGCGCGCGAACTGCCGGATCTCCTCGACGATGGCCACGCGGTTCGACAGGTAGATGTCGCTCCACATGGCGGTGTTGGATCCGGCGACGCGGGTGGCGTCGCGGAAGCTCGGGCCCACCTGACGGAGCGCCTCGCCGTGCTCGAGCAGCCGGCCCGCGGCCTGCGTGACCAGCACGTTCGCCAGGACGTGAGGCAGGTGGCTGAAGACGGCCACGAGCCGATCGTGCGTCTCGGGGTCGACCGCGACGGGCCGCGCGCCGAGGTCCACGAGGAACCGGTGGAGGCGTTCGTAGAGGAGGCCCTCGGAGTGGGCGAGCGGGGTCAGGTACCACACGGCCCCCTGAAAGAGGTCGGCGCGCGCGTGCTCCACCCCCGCGGTCTCCGCGCCGGCGATGGGGTGCCCGCCGATGAAGCGCGGGTCGTCGATCACGCCGACGAGCGCGTGCTTGGTCGAGCCGACGTCGGTCACTGCGCAGCCCGGGCCGGCAGCCGCGAGCGCCCTGCGGACGAGTTCCGGGAGCGCGCCTACCGGAACGCAGGCGAAGCAGAGATCGCAGCCCTCGACGGCCTCCTCCACCGAGCCCGCCGCGCGGTCGATCGCGCCGAGCTCCCGGGCCCGACCGAGGTGGCGCGAATCGCGCCCGAACCCCACCACCTCCGCGTCTTCGAGGTGCTCGCGCGCCGCTAGGCCGATCGAGCCGCCGATCAGCCCCACGCCGAGGACCGCTATGCGCATCTAGACGGTTTCCAGCTGCTTGCCCGCCAGCTCCGCGACCGCCTCCACGCGGCGCAGGTAGTCGGCGAACTGGTCCGCCACCAGCGCCTGCGGCCCGTCGCAGACGGCGTCCTCGGGGCAGGGATGGATCTCCACGATGATGCCGTCGGCGCCTGCGGCCGCCGCCGCGAGCGACAGCGGCTCGACGAGCGAGCGCTTCCCCGCCGCGTGGCTCGGGTCGACGATCACGGGCAGGTGCGTCAGCTCGCGCAGCACCGGCACGGCCATGATGTCGAGCGTGAAGCGGTACCCCGTCTCGAACGTGCGGATGCCGCGCTCACACAGCAGGACGTTCGGGTTCCCCTCCTTCAGCACGTACTCCGCCGCCATCAGGAGCTCCTCGAGCGTCGCCGAAAGCCCGCGCTTCAAGAGCACCGGCTTGCCCGTGCGGCCCGCCTCGGTGAGCAGCGTGTAGTTCTGCATGTTGCGCGCCCCGAGCTGGATCACGTCAGCCACCTGGGCCACCGCGTCGAGGTCGCGGACGTCGAGCAGCTCGGTGACGATCGGCAGCCCGGTGTCCTCCTTGGCCTCGGCCAGCAGCTTGAGGCCGGCGTCGCCGAGCCCCTGGAACGAGTACGGAGAGGTGCGCGGCTTGTAGGCGCCGCCCCTGAGCAGCTGCGCGCCGGCGTCCCGCACGGCCCGCGCCGCCTCGAGCATGACCTCGCGCGACTCGACCGTACACGGGCCGGCGATCGTGGCGAAGTGGCTGCCGCCGATCTTGCGGCCATCCACCTCCACCACGGTTCGCTCGCCGCGCTTGTACTGCTCGGACGCGAGCTTGTACGGCTTGAGGATCGGCACGAGATGGTCCACGCCGGGCGCGCCCTCGAGCCCAAGGTTCTGGACGTGCTCGCGGTCGCCGATCGCGCCGACGACGGTCACGAGCTCACCCCTCGAAACGTCGGCGTGAGCGCCGGCCGCCTCGACGCGCTCGACCACGGCGGCGATCTGCTCCTCGGTCGCCCCCTCTTTCATCACGATCATCATCTGTCCCTAAAGCCTCTCAAAGTTGTACGAGTCGACTGCACGGCGGCTACGGCGTCCGGCCGGGGCGAGGTTCGCGAGCGCGGCCATGCTGGGCGGCCGCGGGCCGGACGCCTAGGTAAATCGCCAGAGGACGTAGGCAGGCAGACCGGCGGCCGGATGGGCGTCGGAGACGGTCTGCGCGCCGAGGCGGTGCATCGAGGGGCTGTTTGTAGCAGGTGCGGGTCGCCGCCCGCAAGCGTGAGCCATCCCGGCCCCTAGAGCACCTCGTCGAGCGCGGCCAGGAAGCGGTCGTTCTCGTGCCGCGTGCCGTAGGTCACCCGCAGCCGGCCCTCCTCGCCGAGCGCCTTCCCCGCGCGCACGATCACCCCGCGCGCGGCCAGCCCTTCCACCACCTCGTCCTCGTCTCGGTCGCCGAGCGCGATCCACGAGAAGTTCGCCTGGCTGTCGGTCGACTCGAGCCCGCGCTCCTCGAGCTCCGACTCCATGTGGAGACGCTCGATCGCAGTCTGCTCGACGCGTCGCTCCACCTCGTCCACGTGGTTCAGCGCCTCCGCGGCCGCCGCCTGCGCCAGCGCATTCACCGAGAACGGCTGCCGCACGCGGTCGACCGCCATGCGGAAGTCCCCGGAGCCGAGCGCGAAGCCGGCTCGCAGCCCGCACAGGCCATAGACCTTCGAGAACGTGCGCAGGAGCACCAGGTTGGGATGCCGGTCGAGGAGTTCGATCGACTCGTCGGGATCCTGGAGCATCGAGAACTCGACGTAGGCCTCGTCCACCACTACCGCCACGTGGCGCGGCAGCTCCGCGACGAACGCGTCGATCGCGGCCGGGGGAAGCGCCGTCGCGCTGGGGTTGTTCGGGTTGCAGACGATGACGAGGCGGGTGGCGACGGTTACCTCGCGCGCCATGGCCTCGAGGTCGTGCTCGCCGGCCTCGTTCAGCGGCACCGTGATCGCCCGCGCGCCCGACATCGCCGCCACGTGCGGATAGATCGAGAACGAGGGCCAGGCGTAGACGACCTCGACGCCCGGCTCGAGCATCGCGTCCGCCGCGGCGAGCAGGATCTCGCATGATCCGTTCCCGACGGTGACCCGCCCCACCGGCACGCCCGTGCGCTCGGAGATCCGCCTGCGGAGCAGGGACTTCTCCGGATCCGGATAGCGGTTCAGGGTGCGCAGCTCGGCCTCGATCGCCTCGAGCACCTGGGGGTGCGGCGGCCAGGGCGTCTCGTTGGACGCCAGCTTCACGAGGTCGCCCTCGAAGGCGTACGTCGCCGCGGCCGGGTAGACCGGGATGTCGAGGATCCGCCGGTTGAACTCGATCCCCGGGGTCACTGCGCCCCCTCCAGGTCCTCCCGGAGCGACACCGCCTCGCCCAGGTACACGTGCTGCGGCGGCGTCTCGGGGTCCGCGTAGCAGTGCACGAGCAGCCTGATCACGCGCGGCAGCGCGCCCGGGACGGCGAGTTCGCGCGCACACAGTAGTGGGACGGCCGAGAGGCCCATCCGCCGGGCGGCCACCGCCGGGAACTCCGCGTCGAGATCCTCGGTGCAAGTGAAGATGCAGCTGACCACGTCCTCGCTGCGCAGCCCGTTGCGCTCCATCACCTCGCCCACGAGCTCGTGCGTGGCGGCGAGGATCGCGTCGGAGTCGTTCTCGGCGACCGTGATGGCGCCCCTCAACGCTCTCAGCCTCATGCGGCGGCGGATTGTGGCAGGCGCCACGGCCGCGGCTGTGCCAGACGTGGAGCCGGTAGCGCCTGCTGCCGTTGGGCCATCCGGGCGCGGGCCGCGGCCGGCCGCCGTCGCGTCATCCGGCCCCGCGCCGAGGCCGGCCGGCCCGCCGGCCGCGGGCGCCGCGGCGCC
>JACVRW010000011.1 GCA_014534235.1 Thermoleophilaceae bacterium
ATCACCGGGTCATACGTGCCGTGTCCGATCGCCACGGGCAGACCGGCGGCGTTCTCGTAGTCGAGCGTGAAGCCGTCGACCGTGGGGATGAAGCCGCTCAGCGCAATGATGCCCGCGGGGCGCGGGCGGCCCGAGCCGAGGGCGAGCGCATACGACATGACGGCTCCCTGTGAGAAGCCGCCCAGCACGGTCTGGTCGCTCCGGATCGCGTGCTCGGCGAGGAGGTCGTCGAGCCAGCCGGTAACCGCTTCATAGGTCGCGTGGAAGGTGTCGTGGTCGGGGAACCCGACGCGGCGCACGATGTACCAGTGGGCGCCGCCCGGCGCGGGCGTGAGCGGGCCCCGAGGAGTAGCCCCGAGCAGCCGTCGCTCGGGGTCGAGCAAGTCGAGCAACGGGAAGAGATCGTGCTCGTCGGCGCCGCGTCCGTGGAACAGGACCAGCGCTCCCTCGGGATCGCCGGCGGCGGGGCGAAGGCGGTATTGCATGTCGGCTCGGGTCCTCCGGGGCGAGAAAGGCTTGATTGCAGGAACAACTACCCTATCGGGTGCGGTGAGCACCGCTCGGCGACAGCTCGATCCGGAAGTCAGGTCGCGCGGCGAGGAACTCGACGCCGATGAGCTGGCGGCGTGGCGCGGCATGCTTCGCGTCCACGCCGACATGACCCGGGAGCTCGACGCGGACCTGACGCTCCGCCATGGCCTCCCGCTCACCTCGTACGAGGTGCTCCTCTACCTCGCTGATGCGCCCGGCGGGCGGAGGCGGATGTCGGAGCTCGCCGATTCGGTGCTGCTCAGCCGTAGCGGGCTCACGCGGCTCGTCGACCGGCTCGAGCGCGACGGGTTGCTCGAGCGAGAGCAGTGCGAGGAGGACGCGCGCGGTTACTTCGCCGCGATCACGGACAAGGGCCGCGCCGTCTTCACCGAGGCTCGGAGGACGCACCTGGCCGGCGTGCGCGAGCGCTTCATCGACCGCCTTTCCCGCGAGGAGCTGCGCACGCTTGGCGCGCTCTGGGGAAAGATCCGGCGCGGGAGGTGAGGGCTACGACATCGGGGCGGCGACGGCCCTGCGGGCCCGGCCGCGGACCTCGCGGATCGCCCGCGCCAGGCGGCGCACGCCCTCGTCGAGCTCGGCGGGCTCGAGCAGCGAGAACGACAGCCGAAAGACGTCTGTGACCGCCGCTCGGCGGTGACCGCGCCGCCGGGGTGAAGTTCACGCCGTGCCGCACCGCCTCAGCGTAGAGCGGCGTTCATCGAGAGGTCGTGCCAGCGTGACCCACAAGTGGTGGCCGCCATGCGGCGGATCGGCCCGATACTCACCCGCGAGATGGCATTCCAGCGCCGCGAGCAGCGCGTCCCTGCGCTCGCGGTAGAACGGAAGGGTGTTGTCGATAGACGCCGTCCGTGACGGCGTCGTGGACCGCGCGCGGGGGTGCTCCGGGGCGACCGCGCCGAACGCGCGCCCGGCGATCGCCCTGGGTAGAATCCCGCGCCGTGCCCGGCTGACGCTGACCGCTTGCCTACGCGCTGTACCCGCGTCCGCCGCCCTGCCGGTGCTCCGCTAGAAGCGACCGTCGGCGGCCCATCCCACCTATGCCGCGTCCCTTCACACAGGTCGACGTCTTCGCCGCGACGCCGTACACCGGCAACCCGGTCGCCGTCGTCCTCGAGGGCGGCGGCCTCCCGACCGGCGAGATGCAGCGGTTCGCCGACTGGATCGATCTCTCGGAGACGACCTTCGTTCTGCCGCCGACGTCCCCGAACGCGGACTATCGCGTACGGATCTTCATGCCCGGGAGGGAGCTGCCGTTCGCCGGGCACCCGACGCTCGGCACCTGCCACGCCTGGCTCTCCGTGGGCGGGGCGCCGAGAGACGCCGACCTCATCGTGCAGGAGTGCGGCGTCGGTCTCGTCCCCGTGCGGCGGATTCCCGCCGGCTTCGCGTTCGCTGCGCCTCCGCTGGTTCGGTCGGGAAGCGTGGAGGAGCCGCTCGTGGAGCGCATCGCGGCGGCGCTCGGCATCGAGCGCGGTGAGATCCAGGACGCGCAGTGGGTGGACAACGGCCCGGGCTGGGTGGCCGCGCTCCTCCAGAGCGCCGAGGCGGTCCTCTCCCTCCGCCCCGGCCTGGTGGATCTCCCGATAGGCGTGGTCGGGCCTCATCCGGAGGGCTCGCCGGCGGCATTCGAGGTCCGGGCGTTCCTCCCGAAGGACGGCTCGACGCTCGAGGACCCGGTGACTGGAAGCCTGAACGCGTCGCTCGCCGAGTGGCTCATCCGGACGGGGCGCGCGAAGGCCCCCTACGTCGCGGCTCAAGGGACCGCGCTCGGAAGGTCCGGCCGCGTCCATGTGTCCCGCGACGGCGACGGGACGATCTGGACCGGCGGCGGGACGATCACCTGCCTGACGGGGCAGGTCGAGCTCTAGCCTCGGCCGGACGGGCGCGTCCGTCGACGCTCACGACCCTGTCAGCGGGTCGCCCTTGGGCGGACGGTTGCAAGCCCCGCTCCGGCGAAGGGACAGCCCCGAAGCGGACGAAGTTGGAGTCGTGCGCGCGTCGTCGGGCGGGAGATCGTGATGCGGAGAAGAACCATCGCCAGCGTGGTGCTGTCGGTGGGTGGCGTTCTCTTGACGAGCGGCGTCGCCGTGGGGGCCGTTCCCCACACCGTTCTCCCGGGGGAGACGCTGTGGTCCATCTCCGTCGCGAACAACCTGACGACCCGGACCGTCGCGACCTACAACGGCCTGCCGGAGAACGCCCAACTCGTAACGGGGACGACGATCTACGTCCCGACCGTCCAGGAAGGCGCCGCGGCGCTTGCCTCCGGCACACCCGGCGTCGCACCGCCGCAGACCGCGGGCGCCGGCACGGCCACTACGAGCGCCCCCGCCGGGTCGGCCCCGAGCCGCGCAGGTGCCTCCGCCGCTTCGGCCTCCACGGGCGCGGTCGTCCCCGCCCCGGGAATGGGCCACATTCCCTCGCCCTACGGCGACCTCCACCTCATGCCCGCGGCCGCCGAGGCGTGGAACGCGATGCGCGCCGAGGCGCTCAGCGTCTATGGAGTCGACATCTACCCGGGCGGCCCGATGTCCGCGTACCGGACGTTCGAGCAGCAGGCCGAGCTCTACGAGGCCTTCCTCGGGGGCTACGGCGCTCCCGCCAATCCACCCGGAACGTCGTCCCACGAGTCGGGGACCGCGGTCGACGTCGCGACGCCGGAGATGCGGCGGGTGATCGACGAGATCGGCGGGAAGTACGGCTGGGCGAAGGTCCATGCACCCGGGGAGTGGTGGCACGTGGACTACGTCGGCGGGTAGCGCCCGACCATGCTACGCCGCCGGCCGGATCTCGTGGTTCGCCTGGATGACGTCCTCCGGGTCGTACGCGGTTTTGAGCTCGCGCAGGCGTCGCTCGACGTGGTCGGGGAACAACCCGCCCGTGGCGTCCGGGCGCTCGGCGAACGTGAGCAGGCGGCCGCCATCCCACGGCGCCAGGGCGGATCGCACCCGGTCGAGTCGTAGCTCGACGGCCTGCTTGGCCTGCGGGGCCATCACTGTCCCGACGGCGAAGAGGAGATAGGGGGCGTCGACTGCGGCAAACGCCCCGTCCTCCGGTGCGGCGGTATCGACCGCGCCTCCGAGGTGGCGAATCTCAAGCGAGACCAGCGGGGAGTTCGTCCCCGGCCCGGCCGCCTCGACCACGGCCGCGATCGCCTCGGAAGGGAAGTCGGCCAGTAGCATCCCGTCGCCCGCGCTCGGCACGGGCTCGGGCGGGTCCATGTGCAGCTCCGCGAGGCCCGGAGGCGCGATCGGCGCGAACGTGTCGATCTCGGGCCCGAGCTCGCGCAGCGGCGCCAGCTGCTCGGAGCCGCCGGCCTCGTCGCCGATCCAGGCCGCCTCCACGACCGCGAAGGACCGCCCTCGCAGCGGCTCCGGGATCTCCTCGAGCAGGGGGACGTTGACGAGCCGACCGAGGGATGTCATCTCCTCCGGGAGGTCCGTGGTCCACTCCCGCCACGCCTCCAGCACCTCGGCGGCGCGCTCCTGCGGCCAGAACAGCACGCCGGCGTAGAGCTCGGGGACCGCGAACAAGTCGAGCTCAAGGGCGGTTACGACGCCGAAGCTGCCGCCGCCGCCGCGAAGCGCCCACAGCAGGTCGGGCTCGCTGTCCGCACTCGCGCGCAGCAGGCGGCCGTCCGCGGTCACGACGTCGACGGCGCGGATGCTGCCCGCGGCGAGGCCGTAGCGGCGGACCATCCAGCCCGCCCCGCCGCCGAGCGCGTAGCCGGTGACGCAGACGTCTCCGGCCGAGCCCGACAGCCCCGCAAGGCCGTGCTTGGCGGCCGGCCCGACGACGTCCTGCCACTGGGCGCCCGCCTGGATTCGCGCCAGCCGGTTATGCGGATCGATCTCCACCGCGTTCATCCCTGACATGTCGACGAGCACGCTGCCCTCGAGCGAGCCCCGCGGCGCGGCGCCGTGGCCGCTGCCCTGGGCCGCGACGCGCAGGCCGTAAGAGTGAGCGACCTCGACGACCGCGACAACGTCGTCCGCCGACCCGGGGCGCGCCACGACCGCCGGGTGCTGGTCGACCGCCAGGTTCCAAGCGCGGCGGGCCTCGTCCCAGCCGGGGTCCTGGGGACCGACGACCCGCCCGTCGAGGCGGGAGCGGAGCCGGCTGGCGAGCTGGTGGGAGCTCGCGGCTCGGATGGTCATTCTCGGGTCTCCTTTGCCGTTCGTCGATTGCTGCGTACGTGGCCGACTGAGTACCTCAGCAGGCGACGATCAGCCGCGTGTGAGGACCATCACACAACGTCACGGCGCCGATGATTTCTTGTCGATCCTCGGGTCTCGAGAACGACTCAGTTGAGGAACCCGAGGACGAGGAGACCGAGAAAATGACTACCGACACGAGAGCCGACCGCAAGCGCTGGATGGCCCTGTACGTGCTCTGCGTCGGCATGCTGATGATCGTGCTCGACGCCACGATCGTGAACGTGGCGCTGCCCTCGATCCAGGATGATCTCGGCTTCTCGCAGAGCGATCTCGCCTGGGTCGTGAACGCGTACCTGATCGCGTTCGGCGGCCTGCTCCTACTCGCCGGTCGCATGGGCGACCTGATCGGTCAGCGGCGGGTCTTCCTGATCGGCCTGGCGATCTTCACCGGCGCCTCGCTCCTCTGCGCCGTCGCCCAGAGCCAGGGACTCCTGATCGGGGCCCGCTTCGTCCAGGGCATCGGCGGGGCGCTCACTTCGGCGGTGATCCTCGGCATGATCGTGACGATGTTCCCGGAGTCGCGGGAGCAGGCGAAGGCGATCGGCGCATATACGTTCGTCGCCGTCGCCGGCGGCTCGATCGGGCTCCTCGCGGGCGGCGTCCTGACGGAGGCCGCGGGCTGGCACTGGATCTTCTTCGTGAACCTGCCGATCGGGGTCGCGACCGCGCTGTTCGCGCTCAGGCTGGTGGAGCCCCACGAGGGCATCGGGCTGCGAGAGGGCGCCGACCTCCCGGGCGCGGTGCTCCTGACGGGCGGACTGATGCTCGGCGTCTACACGATCCTCGAGGTCGGCGAGCAGGGCTGGGGTTCCACCCAGACGCTCTCGCTTGGCGGCGTGGCAATCGCGCTCCTGGTCGCATTCGTCGTACGCCAGGCGCGCATCGCCAACCCGCTGATGCCGCTGCGTCTCTTCCGCTCGCGGAACGTGACGGGCGCGAATCTGGTGCAGGCGCTGCTCGTCGTCGGCCTGTTCGGGATGTTCTTCCTCGGAGCGCTCTACCTGCAGCGGATTCTGGGCTACGACGCCCTCGAGGTCGGCCTCGCCTACCTGCCGGCGACGCTCGTGATGGGCACCATGTCGTTCCGCTTTACGGCGCGCCTCAACCTGCGGTTCGGCCCCCGGGCCACGCTGATCCCGAGCATGGTCTTCATCGCCGCCGGGCTGCTCCTCTTCGCGCGGACCCCGGTCGACGGGACCTACGTGACCGACATCCTTCCGCCCATGGTCCTGCTCGGCCTCGGCGCCGGCCTGGGCTTTCCGTCGCTCATGACGCTCGCGATGTCGGGCGCCACGCCGAGCGACTCGGGGCTCGCCTCCGGCCTCGTGAACACGAGCGTGCAGGTCGGCGGAGCCATCGGCTTGGCGGTCCTCGCGACGCTCGCGACCGAGCGCACCGACGGGCTGCTCGCGGACGGCGAGTCGGCCGCCGCCGCGCTCAACTCGGGCTACCACCTCGCCTACGTGATCGGGGCGGTGCTCGTCGGCATCGCGATCGCGGTGGCGGTGTTCGTCCTGCGCTCGGATGACCCGAGCGGGGCGGCCGCCTCGGAGGCCGAGGCGGGTCCGGTGGAACCGGCGTACTCGGAGACCTGACAAGCGAGGCCGCGAGGCGCCGCCGGTACGTCGCGGGGCCGCGCGGCACGGAGATCGTCGAGTGGGACGGGTCGGCGTCGGCCGCGCCATGGCAGGCTGGGCGCGACCGGTGGAGCAGCTGGACGACACCCATCTCCGCTGCGTGGCCGAGTTCGGTGGCTCCCGGCACGAGTGGCACGCCGAGATCACCGAGCAGAGGCCCGATGAGCGCGTGGCATGGCGGAACACCGACGGCAAGGACAACGCGGGCGTCGTGACCTTTCACCGGCTGGCCGACGACTGCACGCGCGTCATGGTGCAAATGGACTTCGTCCCCGAGGGCGTGAAGGAGAAGAGCGGCGACGCGCTCGGCGCTCCCGACCGCACGGTCAAGGGCGACCTCGAGCGCTTCAAGCGGCTGGTCGAGGAGCACGGGGCGAGCGGGGGCTGGCGCGGCGAGGTCGAGCGCCCCGAGGAGCGCTGAGGCCGCGCGAGGGTATGCGTCGCCCGACGCGGCAGGCTTCGCGGCTTCGCCCGCCGCCGAAGTCATGGTGCTCGCAACGTCAGCGACGGAACCGGCCGCTGCGACCGTGGGTGTCGAGGCTCTCTCCGATAAGCCAGAACGTGGGCGGCCACAGGCCGACGAACAGTGCGCGGCGCTCGGCGTTTCCCCGCTCCTCCTGGTCGACCGTCTTGGCGCGGATCCACAGGGCCACGCAAAGCAGGATCGAGCCGAGAGAGCCAACCTGGAAGTGCCACCCGCGGAGACCCACCTCGTGCAGACGCTTCGGCAGCATGGGACGACCGTACCGCAGTCCGGCCGCGGCGGTCGCGGGCCAGGAGCGGTGGGGTAGCCTGGCCTCCATGCCGCGCAAGCAGCCGTTTCCGAGGAGAATCGCGACGGCCGCCCGCTGGCCGGTCGGGGTGACCCTCACGTCGTGGCGCTACATGTGGCGGATCACGCCCCTTCATCGATACGAGGAGGTGGGGTCCTGGCCGGACGACGCGCCACCAGCTCTCCCCGACCTCGCGCGCGGGCGGGACGTGCAGACGGTCGGCGACGGCGTCGGCCCGCTCTTTCGTCGGCGCTACTCGGTGCGGGTGGCCGACCCCGTGATCGACGCGCGGGAGATCATCGCCAGGCTGCAGGAGGATCCCGATCGCGCGGCGCCGACGGAGTTCGCCACTTTCAAGAAGCTCGCCGGTGAAACCGGCCGGATGAGCGTCGGTGACGAGTACGTCGTGCGGATGCCGGGACCGTGGGACGGGCCGGTCCTCGTCGTGCAGGCGACGCCGCAGAGCTTTCGCTTCGCCACGCTCGACGGCCATCTCGAGGCCGGTCAGATCGACTTCAGCGCCAGCGACGGCGAGGGGTTCGAGTTCAAGATCGAGTCATGGGCGCGCGCGGGAGACCGCCTTTCGAACGTGCTCTACCACCGGCTCCGAATGTCGAAGGAGATCCAGCTCCACATGTGGACCTCCTTTCTCGAGCGCGTGGTCGACATCTCGGGCGGGCGCCGGCAGGGCGGGCTGCGGATTCACACCCGCCGCGTGGAGCACGTTCCCCTCGATGCCTGACCGCCAGCTCGGCGACGCGGAGGCACTGGCCAGACTGCACGCCCTCCACGACCGCCCGGTCAACTTCGACCTCGAGCGGCGCGCGTCGTTCACGCGGGATGCCGGCTGGAAGGTGGACGACTACTGCCAACCGCTCCCCTCCGAGCCTGCGGGCGACCCGGTGCCCGGCGGCAGCTGGGAGCGCGCGCGGGATGTGATGCGGCGCTATGAGTTCGCCGACCCCGCCCTGGTCCGCGCGCTCTACACGCCGGAATCCCCGCTGGAGGGGCGCGACATGCTGCTCGAGGCGCGGTTCCACGGGCTGCGCTTCCACCTCGGCGTACGGGTCGGAGGTGTCGTAGACGCCACCTGCCGTCAATGCGGCCGCGAGGTCCGCGTGTGGGGCTGGAACTACCGAACCCTCCAAGGTCATCTCGAGATGGGCCAGATGGACTACGAGGTCTGGAAGTGGCTCGACAACGGGGACGTCGAGTTCCGCATCCATGTCGTCTCCCGTGCGGCCCGGATACCGAACCCGCTCATCCGCCTCGGCTTCCGCCTCTTCGGCCGCCGGCAGCAGGTCCGCTTCGCGAGACGTGCCTGCGAGCGCATGGCGAAGCTCGTCGCCGGCGAGAGCGTGGAGAGTGCGGGTGAGCAGATGCCCGTCCGGAGCTACGCGGTGCGGGGGCGAGCTTGACGCCTTCCGGCCTCCTCGCGGCCACGGGCCGATGACCGCCCTGGTCTGGCTGACGCGCGACCTCCGCCTGCACGACCACCCGGCGCTCAGCGCTTCCGGCGCGTCTACAACCCGGCGCGCCATCGCGAGCGCTTCGACCCGAACGGCGCCTACGGCCGCGCTACGTGTCAGAGCTGCGCGACGTGCCGGATGAGCACCTCACGGAGCCATGGACGATGTCCGAGGACGTCGAGCGCAGTCGGGCTGCGTGATCGGGGCGGACTACCCGGAGCCGATCGTCGACCATGGACAGGCTCGGCACGATGCGATGAACCGCCACGGCGCCGCGGCGGGCTGACGCCCCTAACGGCTTCAACGACGAGAGGAGAGAACGTGCGTGTGACGGTCACCGGAGCCAGCGGGCTCATCGGGTCACGAGTCGTCGCGGCGCTCATGGCCCGAGGGGACGAGGTCACGGCTCTCACGCGCCGACCCGATCGGGCCCGAGAGCGGCAGAGCATCGAGGCCGTCGCCTGGCAGGCCGAGAGCGAGCCCGCGCCCGTCGCGGCCCTAGCGGGCCGCGACGGGGTCGTGCACCTGGCCGGTGAGCCGATCGGTCAGCGCTGGACGGCGGACGCCAAGGAGCGGATCCGGAGCAGCCGCGAGCTCGGAACGTCCAATCTGGTGGCGGGGCTGGCGGACGCGGAGCCGCGGCCGGGCGTGCTGGTGAGCGCCTCGGGGGTCGGTTACTACGGCGCGCGCGGCGACGAGCGGCTGGACGAGTCCGCCCCTCCCGGCGACGACTTCCTCGCACAGGTGTGCCAGGTCTGGGAGCGGGCGGCCGGGGAGGCGGAGGAGCTCCGCGTCCGCGTCGCGATCCTGCGCACCGGAGTCGTCCTCGACCGGTCGGGCGGAGCGCTGGCGAAGATGCTTCCGCCGTTTCGGCTGGGCGTGGGCGGGCCCGTGGCCGGCGGCAAGCAGTACGTCTCGTGGATCCACCCCGACGATCTCGTCGCGCTGTACCTGGCCGCCCTCGACGGCAGCGAGTGGTCCGGCCCGGTAAACGCCACCGCGCCCGAGCCGGCGACGAACCGCGAGCTGTCGCGCGCCCTTGGCCGAGCGCTCCGCCGTCCCACGGTCCTGCCGGTCCCAGGCCTGGCGCTCAAGTCACTCTACGGCGAGATGGCGTGGGTCGTGACAACGGGCCAGCGCGCCATCCCCGCCCGGGCGCGCGCGCTCGGCTTCGCCTTCCGCCACAGCGATTTGGACGAAGCGCTTCGAGCGGCGCTCGCCTAGGCCGCCGTACGTGCGCGGTCGCGCGCGCCCGCTCGGGGGCCGGCGCCAGCGCGGCCGCAAAGGCGGCGACGTGAGCAGGATGTGCAGCACGTTGTCGGCCGAGTTCACCGGAAGCAGCCCCAGCACGTCCTCGCCGTCGATCAACCCGATGAGCGTCACGGCACCGTAGATCGCCCCGAACGAAAGCGCCGCGACGCGAGCGGTCGCATGGCGACTCATCAGCGCCAGCAGGAAGAGGCCGGACAGGAGATGCATGGTGTTGTGCCAGCCGTTCACCTCGAAGATGATGAGGTTCTCACCGTCGAGCGCTCCGGGGTCCCCTCCGATCGTCGTGTCGAACTTTGGCTCGACGATGAAGCCGAGCAGCCCCACGATCACGAGCGTGGGCCGATGACGAGGCAGAACAGCTGTGCGGGCGACCGGCCCGCGTGCCTCTCAGCGGCTAGGGACCGGCGCCGCTCTGGGCTTTCCTCGGCCGGCGGGGACGGCTCATCTGAGGAGGGAACCTGCCGGCCCTCCTCAGCCTCTTCGCGACTGAGCGCCTCCCGGCTGGAAGCCGCCGCGCCTGCGTCTCGGCCTCGGCCGGCCTGTGTCCCTGCTCTCGGAGTATCCGCTGACGTTCCTTGCTGCTCATGCGCGAGATCTACCCCGCGCCGAAAACGGCTGGACGAACTCGACGAGCTCGGCATGCGCGACACCGAGTCGAGCGCGCCGCTACGTGCTGCGCCGTGGCTCGCCGAGCTGTAAGCCGGCCGGCGACCGCCGGTCGGCGTACTACTGTCTTTCTGAAGGCCTTACCTCAGACGGAAGGAGTGGCATGGCTGCAGGGCGTCGCTATGGACCGGGCGGTGGGCTCACGCTCGGCGGGATCATCGTGATCGTCGGGATCGTCCTGATGTTCGTTTGGAGTTTCTGGATCGGGCTGATCATCGCACTCGTCGGGCTCATCGCGTTCGGCGGTTTCGCTCGCGGCAGGTGGTATTAGCCGGGGGGCGCGGCCTCGGCGGCAAGGCCCCGCGCCGAACGCGCCGACGTGCTCCCGCGCTGAGCCTCGGTCATCGCAACGCGGAGAGCAGGCGCGCGGTGATCGCGCCCGCGAGGCGAAGCTGCGACTCGGCGCGCGGCGCAGCGAGCCCCAACCAGTCGCCTGCGGGCGGCCTCGGCGTTCTCCGGCGCGAGGGGGCGGCGATCGCGGCGGCGGCCTCCGCGGCCTCGCGGACGACCGTCGGCTCGACGCTCAGCAGCACCTCGAACTTCCGCTTAGGCTGCGGTCAGGGACCCGTTAGGCCTCCACCCCTGCAGACACGGGATGGCGACCGCCACTCGACGCCGCTGGTTCGGTGGCCGCGTCCGAAGCGCCGAGCACGGAGGCGTAGACCGCCCGCGTGCGCTCGACGGTGCGCTCCCAGCTGAGCTCGCGCGCTCTGCGGAACCCCCGACGCCTCACCTCCTCCCGGTAGCGCGGCGCGTCGAGCAGCCGGCGGATGGCCGCTGCCAGGGCGGCCGCGTCGGTCGCGGGTCGGTAGCGCGCCGCCGCGAAGCCGCCCACCTCGGCCTGGGCCGTCTCGGCCGGGAGGATCACGGGGCACCCACATGCCATCGCCTCGAGAACGGGGAGGCCGAAGCCCTCGGCGAGCGAGGGGATGACGAGACACTCCGCTCCGGAGTACCACGAGAGCAGCTCGTCGTGGGGCACGCGGCCCGGAAGCACCAGCCGCTCGGCGACCCCGGCGGCACGAACCTCCTCCAGGAACCGCTGACGGTAGGGAGCCTCCGGCCCGCCCGGGCTGCCCACCTTGACGAGACGCAGGTCGGCGTGCCGGCGATCGCGCGTGACCACGGCGAGCGCGCGGACGAGAGTCCGAAGATTCTTGCGCGGCTGCTCCGAGCCTACGAACAGCAGGTACCGGCCCGCGCCCGGCGGCGGCACCGCCGGCCGAAAGCGACTCGTGTCGACCCCTTCCGGCACGGCGTGCAGCCGCTCATCGGGAATGGCGACTTGCGACCGCAGCTCGTCGGCGGTCCACTCCGACACGGCGAGCACGGCCGCCGCGCGGCGGATGCCCCGGGCGTCGGCCCGCATCAGCAGGCCATCGCGCAGGTTCGGCCGGTGCACGAGCGGCTCGCGGTCGTGGCGCTGTTGCCAGTCGGAGAGCCGGATGAGGTCGTGCACGGTCACGATGTACGGCGTGCCGGCACGTGGCCCATAGCGGGCCAGGTGTTGGCTCGTGAAGTGCAGGAGCGGGGCGCGGAGGCGCCGCAGCCGGCGGAGCAGGTCGCGATCCATACGCGCTCTCTGGAGGGACTCCCTGCTCAGCAGGGCGTGTCCGAACGAGCCGGTCGAGCCCGGGGCGGGCACCACCGGCGCGCGCAGCCGCGCGGCGAGCTCGCGCGCGTAGCCGTCAAGCGAGTTGCCGCCGTCGCCGGCGACGAGGACGACACGATCGTCGGCGAGCGCTGCGTCCACCGGACGGGTCAGGCGCGGAGGGGGACGGCCGCCCTCTGCCACAGGAGCCCTACGCGCCCCGGTGGCACGTCGTGAGTGGCGGCGACGGTCGGTCGCTTCATGCGTCTGTGGCTACCCAAGAGGACGGTGTCCCATGCGCGGCCCCGGCGAGCCACTCGATGTTTGCCGCGCCTAGCCACCGGGCAGCCACCGGCCATGCGCGTCAGGGAGTCGGTTGCGGTCATCACGGGTGCCTCCAGCGGGATCGGGCGGGCGACGGCGCTCGCGCTCGCCACGAGCGGCGCCGCAGTCGTCCTCGTCGCCCGGCGTGAGGGGGCCCTCCGCGATGTCTCGCGCGAGTGCGAGGCCGCCGGGGGACGCACGCTTGTGGCCCCTGCGGATGTCACCGACCCCGCGGCCGTCAACGCGGCCGCGGCGCGAGCGGTCGAGCGGTTCGGCCGCATCGACGCTTGGGTCAACACCGCGGCCGTGAGCGTGTTCGCCCCGTTCGAGGAGACCCCGCTCGAGGACTTCCGGCAGGTCTTGGATGTGAACGTCATGGGGTACGTCCACGGCGCGCGCGCCGCGCTCCCGCCGATGCGCGAGCGCGGGAGGGGTGTGATCGTCAACGTGTCGTCGATCGTGGCCGAGGTTCCGCAGCCGTACACGCACGCGTACGTCATGTCGAAGGCCGCCGTGCGGATGCTGGCGGCGAGCCTACGCCAGGAGCTGTGGCTTCGCGGCGCGCGAGGGATCAAGGTCTGCACGGTCATGCCGGCCACCATCGACACCCCGCTCTTCCAGCACGCCGCGAACTACACGGGTCGCAAGGCCAAGGCGATGCCACCGGTCTATCCCCCCGAGCGCGTCGCAAGGGCCATCCTCAACGTCATCCGCCTTCCGCGGCGGGAGGTAATCGTCGGTCCGATGGGGCGCAACCTGGTCGTGCAGTGGAAGCTGACGCCGGGCCTGACGGAAAGGCAGATGGCGATCCAGGTCGACAAGCTCCACCTCTCACGGGCGCAGCCGGCGCCACCGACGGCGGGCAACCTGTTCGAGCCCGCGCCGGGGCCCGGCTCGGTCGACGGCGGCTGGCACGGCAGGCGCCGCACCGCGTTGCGGCGCGCGGCGTCCGCGGGGCTCGTCGGAGCCGGCCTGGCCGCGGCGGTGCGGCAGCGCCGCTGATGGCCGCGGACGGCCAGTTCGACGTCGGCGGCCGGCGCCTGCAGATCCGGAACCTGAACCGTGTCGTGTTCCCGAACGCCGGCACCACAAAGGGCGAGCTGCTCGACTACTACGTCCGGATCGCCGACACGATGCTGCCGCACCTGCGTGACCGGCTGCTCCATATGCACCGCTACCCCGAAGGGGTGGAAGGCCCGCGGTTCTGGCAAAAGGGGTGCCCCGAGCACCGCCCGGAGTGGCTCCGGACCGCGCCGGTCTGGAGCCGGGAGAAGCGAGCCAACATCGACTATTGCGTTGTGAACGAGCTTGCGGCGCTTCTCTGGGCGGTGAACATTGGGAGTGTCGAGCTCCACACGTCGCTGCACCTCCGCCACGATCTTCACCGCCCAACGGTGATCGCATTCGACCTCGATCCCGGCGAGGGGACGGGCCTGCTCGACTGCTGCGAGGTGGCCCTCCGCCTGCGCGAGCTGTTCGGATCGCTCGAGCTGCGTTCGTTCGTCAAGACCTCCGGGTCGAAGGGTCTTCAGGTCTACGTGCCGCTGAACGGCGACGTGTCGTACGCGCAGACGAAGCCGGTCTCCCGGGCGGTCGCGGAGCTGCTCGAGGCGGAGCGGCCCGACGCGGTGGTGTCCGGCATGGCGCGCAAGCTCCGAGCGGGCAAGGTTCTGGTGGACTGGAGCCAGAACACCGAGCACAAGTCGATGGTATGCGCGTACTCCGTGCGCGCGAAGCGGCGGCCCACGGTCTCGACGCCGCTCGAATGGCGGGAGGCGGAGGAGGCGCTCGACCGCGGCGACGGGGGCCTGCTCGTCTTCGAAATGGGCGACGTGCTCGAGCGCGTGGGCGAGCACGGCGACCTGTTCGAGCGCGTCCTCACCGTCCGCCAGCGGCTGACCGCTCCGGCGGGCCAGACCTTGACGAGCGCATAGCCCTTGGGGCTGTCAGGCGGAAGCGGCGCGGTGACTCGCCGCCGAGCGGTCCAGCCGCAGGCCACGCTCGAGCAGCCGGCGTGGTCCGTCCTCGACCAGCGATCGGGGCTCGCCGGCGCCCGCGGCCACGGCGGCGTCCTCTCCCATCCGGAGGGTGTAAGGGCGCTCGGGCGGATGGGCGTCGGTTCCCATGGCGGACGCGAGACCGAGGCGCAGGAGGCGCCGCGCGGCGCGATCGCGCGCGGCCTCCTCGAAGCCGCACAGCGGGCCCACGTTCATCTGCACCACGGCTCCCTGATCGAGCTCCCGGTGTAGCGCCGCGTCGGCCGCCTCGGCGCCGAAGCCGTCGGCGCGCTCTGGGTGCGCGAGGACCGTGGCGAAACCGCGCCGCCGGAGCTCAGCCGCGGCGGCGTGGAACTCTTCGCTGAAGCCCGAGAAGGGAACCTCGTAGAGCAGCCAACGCGCGCCGGCTGGCCCGTGGGCGAGTATCTCGAGCTCGTCGTTGCCGAGCTGCGGTACGGATCCCTGCTTGAGCTCCCCACCGCACTCCACCGCGAGCGGAATCCGCTCTCGCCTCAGCCGCTCGCGGAGCTCCGCGACCCGCTCGGGAAGCTCACGCACCTCCACCTCCTCGACGTGCGGCGTGGCGACGATCAGCTCGGTGCCCTCCTCGACCGCCCGCCGCGCGTACTCGAGGCTCTCCTCCATCGTCCGCGGCCCGTCGTCCACACCGGGCAGGAGGTGGCAGTGGAGATCGACGTATCCGCGGCTCATGCTGGGCGAGTGCCCCGACGGGTGAGGAGCGAAACGAGCGTCGCCGCCTGAGCCGTACGGTCGATCACCGAGAGTATGAGCCATCGAGGTTTGCCATCGGATCTTCGCGCGGGCATTTCACGGCTCGGCCGGCTGGCAAAGCGAGAGCTCGGCCGTGTCCGGGAGGAGCTGCTCGCGGTCGAGCCGGGCCGTACCTCCGCGAGCAAGCCTGACCGCGCGGTCAGGGCGGGTGCGGCTAGCCGTACCGCGGCGGAGATGCTCGCGCGCGAGAATAAAGATGTTGTGACCCAAGTCGCTCGGCCTGCTTCTCGCGCCGCCGACGTGCGTGCACGCCGGCTGGCCGAGCGCGACGAGTCACTGGCCAGGCTGCACGCGCTCGCGGAGGAGCAGGCCGCTCTGCGCCGCGTGGCCACGCTGGTGGCCGGCGACGCCGATCCACCGCAGGTGTTCGCCAAGGTGTGCGCGGAAGTCGGTGCCCTCCTCGGGGTCGACAGCACGAACCTGGTGCGCTTCGAGAGTGCCGACGCGGCAAAGGTCGTCGGCGGCTGGGGCAGGCATGGGGCGCCGGTGTTTCCCGCCGGCGCCGATGTCCCGCTCGACGGCGACACGGCCGTCGTGAAGGTCAGCAGGAGCGGCCGCCCCGAGCGGGTCGACGACTACACCGACCTCGAGGGGGAGCTGTCCGAGCGGCTACGCAGGCTGGGGATAGCGTCCGCAGTGGCCGCGCCGATCAAGGTGGCGGGCCGCCTGTGGGGGGCGGTCGTCGCGTCCAGCGGTCGGCCCTACGACTTTCCGCCGGACACGGAGGAGCGCATCGCCGGCTTCGCCGAGTTGGTCGCGGACGCGCTCGCGAACGCCGACGCGCGCGAGCAGCTCGCGGCCTCCCGGGCGCGCATTGTCGAGGCCGGCGACGCCGAGCGCCGGCGCCTCGAGCGCAACCTCCACGACGGCGCTCAGCAACGGCTGGTCAGCCTGGCCCTCCGCCTGCGCGAGGTCGAGGCGAACCTGGACACCGATCTCGATGCGGCGCGGCGGGGGCTGGCCTCGGCGCGCGACGAGCTCGGGCTCGCGCTCGAGGAGCTGCGCGAGCTCGCCCGGGGCATCCACCCCGCGATCCTCAGCGACCGCGGGCTCGGCCCGGCGCTCGACGCCCTGGTCGCACGGGCGCCCGTGGCGGTGCGGATCACAGAGCTCCCGAGTGCTCGCCTTCCGGAGCCCGTCGAGGCGGCCGCATACTACCTCGTGGCCGAGGCCCTCACGAACGTGTCCAAGCACGCCGGCGCGACCGAGGCGACCGTGCGGGTCGGCCGGACCGGCGACCGCGTGCGGATCGAGGTCCGCGACGACGGCGTGGGTGGCGCCGCCGTCCGAGACGGCTCCGGGCTGCGCGGGCTCGCCGATCGGCTCGAGGCGCTGGGCGGTCGCCTCCGGGTGGACAGCCCGCCCGGAGGCGGAACCACCGTCATCGGCGACGTCCCGCTCGCCTGAGGCCGACCGGCGGAGCGGTGCGCTGAGGGCGACCGGCGAACGGTGCGGTTACCCGCACGCGGGAACGCCGGCTAGCCCCATGTTCATGGCGCGGACCGCTCCCGATCCTGCCGGGCATGACCGAACCCGTCTCGATCCGCTCCACACCGGTGGACCGCTCGCGCTGGCTGGCGCTCGTGGTCCTGTGCGTCGGCATGCTGATGATCGTCCTCGACGCCACGATCGTGAACGTGGCGCTGCCGTCGATCCAGGACGACCTCGGCTTCTCGCAGTCCTCGCTTGCCTGGGTCGTGAACGCGTACCTGATCGCGTTCGGCGGGCTGCTCCTGCTCTCGGGGCGGCTGGGGGACCTGATCGGCCGCCGGCGCGTATTCATCGTCGGCTTGACCGTGTTCACCGGCGCCTCGCTGCTGTGCGCCGTGGCCGAGTCGCAGGCTCTCCTGATCGGGGCCCGCTTCGTGCAGGGCGCCGGCGGCGCGCTGACCTCGGCGGTGATCCTGGGGATGATCGTGACGATGTTCCCGGAGCCCCGGGAGCAAGCGAAGGCGATCGGCGTGTACAGCTTCGTCGCGTCATCCGGGGGCTCGATCGGCTTGCTCGCGGGCGGCGTCTTGACCGAGGCCATCAGCTGGCACTGGATCTTCTTCGTCAATCTGCCGATCGGCGTCGCGACCGGGCTGCTGGCGCTCAGGCTGGTCGAGCGTGACGAGGGCATCGGGCTCCGCGGAGGGGCGGACGTGCCCGGTGCGGTGCTCGTGACCGCTTCGCTGATGCTCGGCGTCTACACGATCCTGGAGGCCGGTGACTACGGCTGGGGATCGCTGCACACGCTCGGATTGGGCGGCGTCTCGCTGGCGCTCCTGGCCGCGTTCGTCGCCCGCCAGGCGCGTATCCCCAACCCGCTGATGCCGCTCCGCCTGTTCCGCTCGCGGAACGTGGCCGGCGCGAACATCATTCAGGCGCTGTTCGTGGCGGGGATGTTCGGGATGTTCTTCCTCGGCGCGCTCTACCTCCAGCGGGTGCTCGGCTATGACGCGCTCGAGGTCGGCCTTGCGTTCCTGCCGGTCACCTTGGTGATCGGGACGCTCTCGCTCGGCTTCTCGGAGCGCCTCAACATGCGCTTCGGCCCGAAGGCGACGCTGCTCCCCAGCCTCGTCCTGATCGCCGCCGGGCTCGCCTTCTTCGCCCGGGCCCCGGTCGATGCCGCGTATGTCAGCGACATCCTGCCGGTGATGCTCCTGCTCGGCCTGGGCGCGGGGCTCTCGTTCCCCTCGCTGATGACGCTCGCGATGTCGGGCGCCACCCGCAGCGACGCCGGCCTCGCCTCCGGCCTCGTAAACACAACGCTCCAGGTAGGGGGCGCCGTCGGCCTGGCGGTCCTCGCCACGCTGGCGACCACCCGCACCGACAGCCTGCTCGAGAGCGGCGACTCGACCGCCTCGGCGCTCACCGGCGGCTATCACCTCGCCTTCCTGATCGGCGCCGGCCTCGTGGTCGCCGCCATCGCCGTGGCGCTGGCCATGTTGCGCTCGAACGCCGCCGACGAGCAGGTCGAGACGCAGCCGGTCAGCGCCGAACCGGCGGCGCATTCGGAGGCGGCGTAGGTTTGCCCACGGCGGAGCGCCCGGCCACGCGATGACTTTGGCCTGAGCCGGCGGTCGAACGTAACGAGTGATGATCGGAGGACACGATGCCCGACCACGCAACCGCGACGCGTGCGGAGTGGCTCGCCACGCGTAAGGAGCTGCTCGAGCGCGAGAAGGAGCTCACCCGGCGCGGCGACGAGCTCGCGCGCCGGCGGCGCGAGCTGCCCTAGGTGCGGCTCGACAAGGAGTACAGCTTCGAGACAGAAGAGGGCACCAGGACGCTGGCGGAGCTCTTCGACGGCCGCTCTCAGCTCATCGTCTATCACTTCATGTTCGGGCCGGAGTACTCGGCCGGCTGCCCGACCTGCTCGGCCGCCGCCGACATGTTCGACGGCGCGGTCGTCCACCTCGCGCAGCGCGACGTGACCTTCCTCTGCGCCTCGCGCGCCCCGCTCGAGAAGCTCCAGGCGTACAAGCGGCGTATGGGCTGGCGATTTCCCTGGGTCTCGTCGCTCGAGAGCGACTTCAACTTCGACTTCGGCGTCTCGTTCACCCGGGAGCAGCAGCGCGAGGGGATCGAGTACAACTACCGCGCGCTGGACCCCACGCCGATCATCGAGGCCGGCGCCGAGACGCCGTTCGGCGAGCTCGCCGCGGCGGTCGGCACCGACCCGGCGGGATACATGACAGAGGCGCCCGGGCTGAGCGCCTTCGCGCTCGCCGACGGCGACGTCTACCACACCTACTCCTGCTACGCGCGCGGCTGCGAGTTCCTGCTCGGCTTCTATCCGATCCTCGACCGGGGGCCGAGGGGACGGGACGAGGGAGACCCGCCCGAGTTCTGGATCCGCCGCCACGACGAGTACGAGCGGGCCGCAACACGGAAGGACGCACGTGGATGACCGACCACAAGATTCGGAACGCGCGAGGAGTGGCCCGCCGCCCGCAAGGAGCTGCTCGAGCGTGAGAACGAGCACGCCGAGCGCAGTGAGCAGCTCGCGTCAGCGACGCGAGCTGCCCTGGGTGCGGGTCGAGAAGGAGTAGACGCTCGACACCGACGAACGCCTGGCCACGACGAGGGCGCCGGCGCGCCGGCCGACTCGTCAGGCGGCGGCCCCGTCGGCGACCTCTCGCGGCACCCTGCGTCGTGGCCTGCCTGCCGGCTGCGTCCGGCGCTCCGTTGTCAAGCGCTCGACCCCGAGGCTTAGACCGAGCCCCGCGAGCGTGGCGATGATGCCCGCAGCGATATCGAGCACGAAGTGGTTCCCGGTCGCGACAACCGCGATGGCGATCGCCGCCGGCCACAGCGCCCCGAGCAGCCGCGGCAGGAGCGTGCGCGCATGACGGGCGATCGCCACTCCGACCGCGAGGGCAAAGCCGGCGTGCAGGCTGGGAACGGCGGCGAGCGGGTTGTAGAGGGCCGTGGTGAGCTTCGAGTCGAGCGCGAAGCCGGTTTGGGCGGTGATCGTGTCGACCATTCCCGGATCGGCCAGGCGGGGCGGGGCGACGGGGAAGAGCGCGTAGACCGGGAGCGAGAGGAGCCACGTTGCGAGCACGACGTTGCGCAGTCTGCGATATCCGTGGGGCGCTCGGAGGTAGAGCCACACGAGCGTGGCGGGCACCGCCACCAACTGGGCCGCGAGATAGAGGTGATTGAGCAGCCCGAGCCACGCGGTGCCCTGGAGCGCCTGCTGGACCGACCGCTCGACGGCGATCCCGAGCATCCGCTCGGCGTCGACGATCAGGTCGGCATGGCGGACGGCGCCGTGATAGTCCCCGATCGTGAGGTAGCGGCCCGCCGCGTAGAGCAGGTAAGCGCCGGCGAAGAGCGGCAGCTGAAGCCGCCAGCCCGAGGCGAGGCCGCCCGTACTGCGGAGCGGATGCCCCGCCATGCGGCCCTCACGACGCCTGGCCCGCCGGTAGTGCCCGATGGCGGGCCAGGGACAGCGCGTCGACGAGCAGGGCGACGTTCGCGTCTCTACGCTGACGGCGGCGGCGCCAGTGGCGGCTGATGCGGCGGCGCCAGAAGCTCATCCGGCGCACCCCGATCCGCGCGCGGAGCCCGGCGTTGGAGGGAACTGTTCCGACATGCGCCGAGAGTGCCACCGAGGCGCGCCCGGCAAAATGCGGGTACCCGGCGAGTCGGCGTTCGGTTTGCCGCCCACGCGAGTGGGGGGTTAACCGAACGGCCACACTACCGCCGGTGGACAACTCGCAGATCGCCGACCGCCTCGACGCGTTCGCGGCGCTGCTCGAGCTCGCGGACGCGAACCCGTACACGGCACGCGCCTACCGCCGCGCCGCCGAGACGATCCGGGGCGCCGCGTTGCCGGTGGCGGAGCTGGCGAGGTCGGGCCGGGCACGCGAGCTGCGCGGGATCGGTCCGGGGATCGAGGCGCGGCTGCGCGAGCTCGTTGAAACCGGTGAGATCGCCGAGCTCGCGGAGCTCGAGCGTGAGCTCGCGCCCGACCTGGTCGGCCTCGGCCGGTACCTGGGGCTCGGGGCGAGGCGTTCGGTCGAGATCGCCCGGGCGCTCGGCGTCCGCACCGCGGACGAGCTTCGCGAGGCAGCAGCCGAGGGCCGGCTGCAGAGCGTGCCCGGCATCGGGCCGAAGACGGAGGCGCGGCTCCTCGAGGTGCTCGCCGCCGACGCCGAGCCCCGGTCGCGGCCGGGGCTTTTGCTGGGCCGGGCTTGGCAGCTGGTCGGGGGCGTGGCCGCCGCGCTCGACGGCGAGCCGGCCGGCGACGTCCGGCGATGGCGCGACTCCTGCGAGGTGCTGGCGGTCGTGTGCGCCGCATCGGATCCGGAGTCCGTGCTCGCGCGGTTCGCCGCGCTGCCCCAGATCGTCGCACTGGTCGAGCAGGGCAAGCGGCGCATGGTGGGGGTGACGGTCGAGGGCGTGCCGATCGAGGTCGTCGCCGCCGAGTCCGAGAGGTTCGGGACCGCGTTCGTCCGGGCGACCGGCTCGCCCGCCTATGTCGCTGGGCTCGAGCCGCTACCGGATGCCCCGGACGAGGAGGCGGTCTACCGCGCGCTCGGTCTCCCCTGGTGTCCGCCCGAGCTGCGCGAGGCGCCGTTCCGCGGCGAGCCGCCGGACCTCCTCCGTGTGCAAGACATCCGCGGTGATCTCCACTGCCACACGACGTGGTCGGACGGAAGGGCGAGCGTCGAGGAGATGGGGCGTGCGGCCCGCGACCGCGGCTACGACTACCTCGCGATCTGCGACCACACGCCGGCCGTCGGAGCCGTACGCGGGCTGAGCGCGGACGACGTCCGCCGCCAGGGCGAGGAGATCGCCGCGGCGAACGAGCTGCTGGCGCCGTTCCGAATCTTGCGCGGGATCGAGTGCGACATCCTCCCGGACGGGCGGCTCGACCTTCCCGGCGAAGTCCTCGTGGAGCTCGACTGGGTGCAGGCGAGCGTGCACGGCGGCCAGCGCATGCCGGGGCCGGAGATGACGAAGCGCGTCGAGGAGGCGCTGCGCAACCCGTACGTGCGCTGCCTCAGCCACCCGACGGGCCGATACATCAACCGGCGGCCGGAGAACGCCCTCGACCTCGAGCGCGTGTTCGAGGTCGCGCTCGAGGAAGGGATCGCGCTCGAGGTCAACGGCCTCCCCGACCGCCTCGACCTCAGCGGCGAGCACGTCCGCGAGGCGCTGCAAGCCGGCGTCGAGGTCGTCTGCTCAACCGACGCACACTCCGTGGCGGGGCTCGGGAACATGACGCTCTCCGTCGCGACGGCGCGCCGCGGCTGGGCGACCGCCGCGGACGTCGTCAACACCCGACCGCTGCGGTCGATCCTCGATGGGCGCCGGGCGGGGTCCTGACGAGCGATAGCGTGCTCGGCATGACGGCCCATCCGGGCGAGCGCGGCCAGGCCTCCGGCTTCTCGGTCGAGGAGGATCCGGACGGCGGCTTTCGTTGGTCGGCGTTCGGGCCCACCGGTAGACGAGAGGGTCGTGCCGAGTCGCGGTCCGAGGCCGGGGCAGCCGCCCAGGCTGACGAGTAGGAGCTGAAGCCGCCCCGACACGCCGCCGACGGGCTGACGCGCGGCGACCTAGGCGCGCCGCGCTCAGACGACGTCGCCGGCCACCACCACGTCGTCGCCGAGGAGGTGGATCGACCGGCCGCTCAACCGCAGGCCGTCCGAGACCCGCGCGATGCTCAGGTCCCCGATCGCGTCCGTCCCGCTTCCCAGGATCGTCGGGGCGATCGCGACCACGACGCGGTCGACTAGGCGTTGCCGCAGGAAGGACGTGATCACCGCCCCGCCTCCCTCCACGAGCAGCGAGCGCGTGCCGGCCGCTCGCAGAGACGCCAGGGTGGCGGCCAGGCCCACGCCCCATGGCGGGTCGGCGGGGACCACCTCGACGTCGATGCCGTCCGTGCGCAGCTGCCGCCGGCGGTCGGCGCTCGAGCGGTCGGTCGTGACCATGAGTGTGGGAGCTCGGCCGTTCAGGACGTGAGCCCCGCGCGGGATCCGGAGCGTCGTGTCGAGCACGATTCGCCGTGGTGACGCGCCGGGCACGAGCCGCACCGTCAGCTCCGGGTCATCGGCGATCACCGTGCCGATCCCGACCAGCACGGCCTCGCAGGCGGCGCGCAGGGCGTGGGACGCTCGGCGCTCGGAGGCCCCGCTGATCCACTTCGAGTCACCCGTGGAGGTGGCGATCCGCCCGTCGAGCGTTTGTGCATACTTGAGCACGACGTACGGCCGGGAGGCGGGGGCCGCGAGGGAGCCGAGGAGCGGCGTCGCGTCGAGCGCCCGCGGGACCTCCTCGCGAAGCGCGTCGCCGGCCGGCCGGACATGGCCCATCCGGCGCTCCTTGGCGCGGAGGTAGCGGACGTTGCGGGCGTGCGGTGAAGTCGCGAGGGGGGCGACCTCGTCGACCTCGATGCCGGCGCGCCGCACGCTGCGCTCCTTGTGCGGATTGTTCGTCAAGAGGCGCACGGTTCGGATTCCGAGCGCGGCGAGGCACGCGGCCGCCTCCCCGTAGTCGCGCGCCTCGGATGGAAGCCCGAGGTGCTGGTTGGCGTCGAGCGTGTCGAGGCCGTCGTCCTGCAGGACGTACGCGCGGAGCTTGTCAAGCAGCCCGATGCCGCGGCCCTCGTGGCCGGTCGCGTACAGGAGAACCCCTCGGCCCTCGGATGCGATTACGCGCAGCGCGGTCCGCAGTTGGACGCCGCAGTCGCAGCGCAGCGAGCCAAGCGCATCGCCCGTCAGGCACTCGGAATGGAGGCGGGTGAGGACGCCGCGCCCATCGCCGAGGGCGCCTCTCACGAGCACGAGATGTACGGAGCCCGAGGCGCATTCGAACGCGCGAGCAACGAACTCGCCCTCCGGGGTGGGGAGCGGGACACGCACCACCTCGCGCACGACTCCCGGGTCGGCTGGTAATACGCTCTCGCGAAGTGCGCGATCTGGTTTCCCGTCGCTCAGGTCAAGTCCTTTCGGGATGGGTGGCGAGGCCGCGCGGCCGGACGAGCCTACCCGAGACGGTCAGCGGCCGATCACTTGAGCCGGGGGCCTTCGGATGAGGCTGGTGCTTGACTGGGACGGAACGGTCACGGAGCGCGACACGCTCGAGGCCCTGGTCGAGCGCTTCGGCGACATCGAGACCTACCGGCGGACCGGCCGCCTCATGGGGCGCTCACTCACGCACGACGAGGCGCTCGCGCGAAGCGTCGCGACGGTGCGAGCCCCGCTCGACGAGGTTGTGGGCTGGCTTGTCGACACTGTTCGCCTTCGCCGGGGTTTCCGCGAGCTGGTCGAGCGGCACCGGCCGCTCGTGGTCTCGAGCGGCTTCCATGAGCTGATCGAGCCGGTCCTCGCGCGCGAGCGCGTCGCCGTTGAGCTGCTCGCTAATCGCGTCGAGGCCCGACCCGAGGGCTGGCGGATTCGGTTTCGAGACCAGATCCGCTGCTCGGACTGCCGGGAGCCGTGCAAGCGCGCCTCGCTCCCGCCGGGCGAGGTCATGTACGTGGGCGACGGATACTCCGACCGCTGTGCCGCACTTGCCGCCACGCGAGTGTTCGCCACGGATCGACTCGCGCACTACCTGGACGAGCGGGCGATTCCGTACACGCCGTTCAGCGACCTCCACGATGTCCTTCGCGCGCTTTCGCCGGAGGCCGTGGCGCGATGACAGCCAGGGCGGTGCGCTTCGTCGCGCCCGGTCGCGTGGAGCTCGGCGAGGTCGCTGTGCCAGACCCGGCGGACGGCGAGCTCCTCGTGCGAGCCGAGTTCTCGGGGATCAGCGGCGGGACGGAGATGCTCGCCTATCGCGGCGAGCTCGATCCGGAGCTCCCGCTCGACGAGACGCTCGAGGCGCTCGGGGGCACGTTCACGTACCCGTTTGCGTACGGCTACAGCGCCGTGGGGCGGGTCGAGCGTTCGCGCGGGAGCGTCCCCGAGGGCGCCCGCGTATTCGCCTTTCACGCCCATCAGGACCTGTTCGTCGTCGGCGAGCGCGACGCGATCCCGCTCGACGGCGAGGATCCGCGAAGAGCGACGCTGCTGCCGCTCGTCGAGACCGCGCTGCAGGTCGCACTCGACGCCGGTCCCATGCTCGGCGAGCCGGTTGCGGTCGTCGGGCTGGGATGCGTCGGCGCCCTCACCGGCGCGCTTATGGCGCGCGCCGGCGCGCGGGTCGTCGGCAGCGAGCCGCGGCCGGAGCGGCGGCGCGCCGCCGCCCGCCTCGGCGTCGAGGCGGTGGCTCCAGAGAACCTCGCCGCACGGCTCGACGAAGTCGCCGGCGGCCGCGGCGTGCCGCTGCTGATCGAGGCTAGCGGCAGGCCGGAGGCCCTCGTGGCGGGCCTCCCGCTGCTCGCGCACGAGGGGACGGCGCTCGTGTGCTCCTGGTATGGGACGAAGACCGTCCCGCTCCCACTCGGCGCTGACTTCCACCGCCGCCGGCTCGTCATCCGCAGCACGCAGGTGTCGACGATCCCGTCGCATGTGGCGGGCCGCTGGGACCGCCTGCGCCGGCGCGCGGCCGCGCGGGAGCTGCTGTCGGAGCTCCCCCTCGAGCCGCTCGCGACGCACGAGTTCCCGTTCGAGCGCGCGCCGGACGCGTACGCGGCCGTCGCCGGCGCGGTCCCGGATCTGATCCACGCGGCCTTAAGGTATGACGGATGAGCTTCGAGGTCGGAGCGTCCAGGCCGCTGCGCGCGCTGCACAGGTTGCCGTGGGGCACCGAGGAGGAGCGCCAGCCGCACGAGCACGACTATCGGATCGAGGTCATCGTCGAACGGGACGGTGTCGACGAACGAGGCGTCGTCTGCGATCTCGACGTGCTCGGCGCCGGACTCGACGACGTGCTCGCGCGGATCGCGGGACGCGACCTCGACGAGATAAAGCCGGCGGATGCCGAAGGCGTGACCGTCGAGCTCCTCGCCGAGTGGCTCCATGGCTCGCTCGCCGACGTCGTGCAGCGGGCGGGCGGCGAGATGCTCGCCGTTCGGGTGTGGGAGGCGCCGGACGCCTTCGGCGGCTACCGCGCGCCCGTCGCCTGACCGCCCGTCAAGAGCTCCTCGTACGCGCCGAGGCAGCGCGACGCGCACGCATCCCAGGTGAAGCGCTCGAGCGCGCGCTCGCGGGCGCTGCGGCCCAGGCGATCGGCGAGCGCACGATCGCGCAGCACGCGGTCCAGGGCCTCGCGCAGCCCGCCGAGGTCGCCGGGGTCGGCGAGCAGACCAGTGACGCCGTCCTCGATGATCTCCGGCAGTCCGCCAATGCGGCTGCACACCACCGGCGTGCCGCTCGCCATCGCCTCCAGCGCCGCGAGGCCGAGCAGCTCCACGATCGCGATGTGACGCCCATAGCAGGTGTGGTCGACCGAGGGCAGCGCGAAGACCGCCGCGTGCCGATAGAGCAACGGCAGCCGCTGCTCGGGGACGGCGCCGAGGAACCGGACCGGCCGCCCGCGGGCCAGCCGCCGAAGTAGCCTCGGGTAGTCGCGCTCCGGCGGGTCGGGGTCGTGGCCGGCCGTGCCCGCGATCGTCAGCTCGGCGCCGTGCGGCAGGGCGCGGATCAGGCGGTCGATGCCCTTGTGCGGCGTCACGCGCCCGACGAACAGCACGCCTCGGCGCGCCGCCTGGGGATCGGGACGGTAGCGGGCGGAGTCCACGCCGCCGAAGATCGCACGCGTCCGCGACGGCGGCGTCCCGAGCTCCCGGGCGGAATACTCGGACACCATGAGAAAGCGCCGGAAGAGCGCCAGGAGCAGGCCTCGCCACGTCCCGCCCGGCAGCCCATGGTCTGTAGTGACGGCCGGCGCGCCGCGCGCCCGCGCGACCAGCGCGGCGATGCGGCTGGGGGCGCTGCGCGTGTGATGGGTGTGGACGACGTCGGCGCGGGCCACCGCCGCCGGCAGCCCGGGCGCGAGCGGGTGAGCGGGATGGCCGAGGTGGGCGACCGGGCGCAGCACCCGCACGACGAGCCCGCCCGGCTCCCGGCGCACGGCGGGGGCGCCGAACGTGACGAGCTCGCAGTCGACGCTGCGAGCGAGGGCGCGCGCGAGCTCGAGCGGGTACCGCTCGCCGCCGCCGAAGACGCCGGCGGGGCCGAACGGCGTGGGCGCGACGTGGACGACCCGCATCTCGTGCTGTGCCTCGTGACCCTCGGTGATCCCGAGCGGCTGACCGGCGGTTATCTCTACCACCTGCGGATGGCGGCGGCCGCGCCCCGGCACGGGGCCCGCATCAGGTTCGCTTCCTTCCCGGAGCGGCGGTTCCCGCTAGCGGCGCTCGCCGGGCGGCGCGTGCTGGCGCGCGCGCGAACCGTCGGAGCCCGGGCGATCCTGCTCGACAGCATCGCCGCGGCGTTCGCCGGCCCGTGGCTGGCGACCCGGGCGCCGGCCACCCCGGTGATCGGGGTCCTGCACCAGCCGCCGGGCGGCATCGACCACGGGCGCGTCCGCGTGGGGCTCCAGGCGCCGCTCGACCGGCTGGCCTACCGGCACGCCCGGCTCCTGATCGTGGCGAGCGACCTCCTCGCGGACGAGCTCGCCGCGGCGGGCGTCGAGCGCGAGCGCCTGCGCGTCGTGCCGCCCGGCCGGGACGTCGCTCCCGCTCCGGCGGACACTCCCGACCTGCGTGACGGGCGTCGCGCGGCGCTCGTGTGCGTGGCCAACTGGATCCCGCGGAAGGGCGTACTCGAGCTGCTCGAGGCCGTCTCCCGCCTGCCGGACGACATGGTCGCGTTGCACCTCGCCGGCGACGACCGGGCCGAGCCGGCGTACGCGGCCCGAGTGCGACGGCGGCTGGCGCGGCCGGACCTGGCCGGGCGCGTGGTCGTTCATGGCCCGCTGTCTCGGGAGCGCATCGCAGGCCTCTACGCGGGCGCCGACGCGTTCGTGCTCCCGGCGTTCCGCGAGCCGTACGGGACGGTGTGGGGGGAGGCGATGGCGTCGGGGCTGCCGGTGGTCGGCTGGCGCGCCGGGAACCTGCCGTACCTCGCGGACGACGGGCGGGACGGACTGCTCGTCCGGCCCGGTGACATCAGCGGCCTCGCCCGCGCGATGCAGCGCCTGGCGACCGACCCGCCGCTCAGGGAGCGGCTCGGCGAGGCGGCCCGCCGGCGGGCGTCGGAGCGTCCGACGTGGGGCCAGTCCGCCGGCCTCTTCTTCTCGGCCGTCAGGGAGGCGCTTCAGGCAGAAGCTCGTCGGCCGCCCGCACGACGTGCTCGACGCGGATCCCGGTGACGCAATCCGGGTCGCGTGCGGCGCCGCACGGCGGATGCTCGAGCGTCCCGCAGGGGCTGCACGGCAGGCCGATGCGTACGACGCGCACGCGATCGGGCGGGGCGAGCGGCGCGAACCGGAATGGGTCGCCCGGGCCGAATAGGCCGACCACCGGCGCGCCCACCGCGGCGGCTATGTGCAGCGCGCCGCTGTCGGTCGTCACGACGAGCTGTGCTCGCCGGTGGACCGCCGCGAGCGCGCCGAGCGACAGCCGCCCGGCGAGGTTGATAGCCGGCGTCCCGTCGACGACCTGACGGACCAGCGCCCGCTCCCCCGGCGTCCCGACGACGACCGGCCTCGTGCGGGTCCTTCGAGCGAGTTCCGCCGCCAGCAGCCGCCAGCGCCGCGGCGGCCAGTTCTTGAGCGGCCAGCCGGAGCCCGGATGAAGCACGATCAGGGGCTCCTTCGCGCCTGCGTCCCCGAGGACGTCGCTCGCCTCGGCCTCGTCGTCAGATGTGACCACGAGCGCCGGCTCGAGCGTCCGCACCGTCCGGGCGCCGACCGACAGCCGTGAGAGCAGCGCGTCCGCGAGGTCGAACCCGTCGAGCGCAACGTGGCGGGCGGCCGGCACGGGCAGCGCGTCGGTCAGGTAGGGCCGGGTACGCCGCATGTCGAAGCCGAGCCGGATTGGTATCGACGCCCCGGCGACGAGCTCGCCCGACCACGGATCGTCGGGGCGGATGACCAGCGCTGCGTCGAACCCTATCTGCGCGAGCCGTGATGCCTCGAGGCGGACCGTCTTGCGCCAGGCGCCGGGCTCCGGGTCGGGGCGGCCGAACGGCGGGAACCGCACGGTAAGCGTCTCGTCGAGGTCCGGGCACCGCTCGGCGACCGCCGCCGCGGCCGGCGGCGCGGCGTACGCCAGGTAGGCACTGGGCACGGTGCGTCGCAGAGCGGCGATCGCCGGGAGCGTGAGCAGGAGGTCCCCGATGTGATCGGGCCTTATGACCAGGATCCGAGGGGCGCGTCCGGCCTCCATCCGCAAGGGCCTTGTTCCCGTGGTTTGCGGGCGCAACTCGAACGCTCGGCTGTACTCTCCAGTTGGTGCTGGACAGGCTCGAGAACCCATGGGGAGAGCTAACTCCCTACATGGACCTGACCGGCCTCGCCTCGTCGTGGTCCACCCGCGCCGGACGGCGCCGGCGGCCGAGGCGGACGTCCACCTCCCGGTGCGTCCGGGCGCCAACCCGCCGGTCCTCAACGGCATCCTTCGCGAGCTGATCGTCACGGATCGCATCGACCGCGCCTGGGTCGACCGGCACACGGTCGGCTTCGACGAGCTCGAGAGCACCGTGATGAGCTACACCCCGGGGCACGCCGCCGAGCTGAGCGGCGTGGCGGCCGCCGACATCCAAAGCGCGGCGCGCATCCTGGGCGAGGCGGAGGCGCTCTTGTCGACGGTGCTGCAGGGCGTCTACCAAACCCACCAGGCGACCGCGGCCGCGGTTCAGGTCAACAACATCAACCTCGTGCGCGGCATGATCGGGCGGCCGGGCGCGGGGGTCCTCCAGATGAACGGCCAGCCGACGGCGGAGAACACGCGCGAGACCGGCGCCGACGGGGACCTACCCGGCTTTCGCAACTGGGCGAACGACGACCACGTGGCCGAGCTGGCGCGGTTGTGGAACGTCGAGCCGAGCCGAATCCCGCACTACGCGCCGCCGACACACGCGATGGAGATCTTCCGCTACTGCGAGCAGGGCTCGATCGGGCTGCTCTGGATCAGCGGCACCAACCCGGCTGTGTCGCTGCCCGAGCTCGCAAGGGTCCGCGCGATCCTCTCCCAGGAGCGGCTGTTCGTCGTCGTGCAGGATCTGTACGAGACGGAGACGACGCGCCTGGCGGACGTGGTGCTGCCCGCCGCCGGCTGGGGCGAGAAGACCGGGACGTTCACGAACGCCGACCGGACCGTGCACCTCTCAGAGCAGGCGGTGGAGCCGCCGGGCGAGGCGCGCTCGGACCTCGACATCTGGCTCGACTATGCGCGCCGGATGGACTTCCGAGACAAGGACGGCGCGCCGCTCGTCAAGTGGCACGACGCCGAATCTACCTATGCGGCCTGGCAGGAGTGCTCGAAGGGCCGTCCCTGCGACTACTCCCACATCAGCTACGAGACGCTGCGCGGTGGCAGCGGCATCCAGTGGGGTGGCGAGCGCCTCTACGGCGACGGACGCTTCTTCGCCGGACCGGACGAGTGCGAGAGCTTCGGGCGCGACCTGGCGACCGGGGCGCCGCTCGAGCCCGTCGAATACCGGTCGCTGAACCCCGACGGCAAGGCGATCCTCAAGGCCGCGGATCACCTGCCGCCCGATGAGGAGCCGAGCGACGACTTCCCGCTGTGGCTGACGACCGGGCGGACGATCTGGCACTTCCACACCCGCACGAAGACGGCGCGCGCGCCCGAGCTGCAGGCCGCCGCGCCGGAGCCGTGGATCGAGCTGTCAGCCGGCGACGCGGACCGGCTGGGCGTCTCGGGGGGCGATCTCGTGGAGGTGTCCACCTCCCGCGGCACCGTCCGGGCGCCGGCGCGGATCGGCGACCTTCGGGAGGGAACCGTGTTCATGCCCTTCCACTACGGCTACTGGGACACCGACGACGGCGCCGGCCCGGACGGGAACCCCCGCGCGGCGAACGAGCTCACGCTCACCGATTGGGATCCGGCCTCGAAGCAGCCGCTCCAAAAGACGGCCGCGTGCCGGCTCAGCCGGGCATGAGGATCGGGGTCGCCATCGACGACCTCGCGAGCGCGGAGGGGCGGCTCGCCGAGGCGCTGCTCGAGCTGGGCGAGCGCCATAAGGCCGACCATGATGTGTTTCACCTAAGCCGCACCCTGGCCCGCTGGGCACATGCCCACATCGCCGCGCTCGAGCCGTTTGCCGCGCGCTACGCAACGGACGTAGAGGCCGGCGACCTCGGCCGCGAGCACGGCGGCCCGCTGCACATGCTGCGCGAGAAGGGCGCCGAGCTCCTCGGCCGCCGACCCGAGGCCGGCCTCCTGCTCCTGCGCGACATGCGCGCGCTGCATCTGCTGGCCGCCGAGGCGTCGGCCAACTGGACGATCCTCGGCCAGGCCGCCCAGGCGGCGAACGAAACCGAGTTGCTGGAATGCGTCAGCCGCTGCCACCCCGAGACGCTGCGCACGATGCGGTGGGCGCTCAACAAGCTGAAGGAATCGGCGCCGCAGATTCTCACAACGTGAGGCCGCGGCCGGCCCGACCGGCTACGCCACCCTGCGCCCGGCCGAGGTCCTGCGCGCCATGCGCGCCCTCAACGCGCTCCAGCGGGTCGGCGGATCTACGCGGCCCGCGCTCGCTGGCCGCGCTCCTCTACGTGGCCGCCGCCCGAGGCGCCTAGCTCCGGGGGAGCTCGGCTGTGACCGGGTCGCTCCGCTGCCGCAGCCGGTTGTAGACGCTCGCCATCACCGAGGTCGGCTGGCGGCCGTCTGGAGCACGCAGCGACGTCTCGTCCGCCCGCCCGGCGTTGCGGATAGTCCGGCTGCAGAGCACGGCGTGGCGTTCGTGGAGCGTCACGTACAGGTGGCGCCCGGGCCGTGCGCCGGTCGGTCGGTCACCGCGCGGCCTCGAGCCCCGTAGGGCCGAAACCGTCGAAGGTCCACCTCATCGCGTCGCCGCGATGCCGGGCGCCGCGTAATCGGCGAGCGCCATGACGGTGAGCTGCGGGTTCACGGTCGTCGCGCTCGGGAAGACACTGGCGTCGCACACGAAGAGGTTTCTGAAGCCGTGGACGCGTAGCGACGGGTCCACCACCCCCTTGCCCGGCTCGCCGCCGATCGGGTTGCCGCCCTGAGGATGGCCGGTTCCGATCGAAAGGTAGCGGCGTTTGCCCTTGCGCTTGTACGCGTCCAGCTGGTGGAGCTCGCCGTCCGAGCCGAAGGCATGGAACTGGAACGTGGAAGGCATCACCCGGCGCGCGCCGGCCGCCAGGTAGATGCGCCCGAGCAGCTTCAGGGCGTCGACCAGCGTCTCCACGTCCTTGCGCGCGGGCGTGTAAACGATGTCTACGCCACCCGTCAGCGCGGGCCGTAGCCGCGCCGCCGTCGTGGTCCCGACGAGCACGCCCCCCGCGGTCAGGTGGCGGAAGCGAGCCATGTTGCGGCGGTGGTCGTCGAGCCATCCCGGCATGTTCAGCGCCTGGCTCACGACCGGGTTGAACCAGGTCTCCATCACGAACCCGCGCTCGCGGGGCGCCTGGAGGTAGTGGGAGATCTGGACGCCGTCGAAGGAGTCGAGCTCCTCCTCGAAGTCGGCGGTGATCGGCGACGCCATGTTGAAGCAGAGGCTCCGGCCCGCGCGCGGCCGGGCGATCTTGCTCTGCATCAGCAGCCAGCTGGAGGCGATCGCGCCGGCTGACACCACGACGGTGTTGGCCTTCACGCGGAGCCTGCGCCCGTCGCTCAAGCGGGCCGCGACCGCCTCGGCGCGTCCGTCGGTGGTCTCGATCCGCTCGGCGTGGCACTCCGGCAGGATCCGCAGCCGCTCACCGAACCGCTGCTGCCCCTCCGGCAGGACCTTGTCGAGCATGGAGAGCTTCGTGCCGAAGGGGCAGCCGATGTTGCAGTAGCCGCTTCCGGGGCAGTCGGAGATGTTGGCCTCGACGACATCGACCGAGTAGGGCGGTTCTGTCAGTCCGAGCTTCCTCGCCCCTTCCAGGAACTTCTCGGCGCCGGCCTGCAGGTGCGGGCTGGGCGGCCGCCGGACGCGGAGCCATTCGCGTACGGTCGCGAACGACCGGGCCAGTCGAGCAGGGTCCAGCCCAGCTTCGTGCCTCGAGCCGTTCCAGTCGCGCAGCACGTGGTCGGGGAGGTCGAAGCAGACTGCGTTGTTGATAACCGTCGAGCCGCCGACGCACATGCCCTGCAGCACCTGAAAGCTGAAGTCGCGCGAGAGCTGGAGCGCGCCGTCGGCGTAGAGGTCCGAGATCTGCTTCACTTCGTCCTCGCTGAAGTCCGACGGGTCCACGTGGCGGCCGCGCTCCAGCACCAGCACGCTGCGGTCGGCCTCGGCCAGGCGGTAGGCGGCGATCGCCCCGGCCGCGCCGCTGCCTATCACCACGGCGTCGGCCGAGATGGTGTCGCCGTCCGGCGGCGCGACGCAGGTCACGCGCGGGGGTCTCGGGAGCGATCCGACGGCGTCCGAGTAGCGCGGGCGCTTCGAGAACGGCTTGTACCCGACGGAGTCGAACGTCGCCGGGTCGCTGTAGTAGCCGAGATAGGCCATCTGGCTCGAGAGGCGGAACATCGCCTGGATAAGGCGCCGCCCGATGCGGACACGGCCGTAGGCGATGTCCCGGACGAAGCGCTTCTCGACGAAGTCCCGGCGCGCCCGCGGCTCTATCTTCGGAAACGGCGGGCGAAGGAAGAGCAGTGGATAGAGCCAGAGCCCGATCAGCGCAACCTTCACGACCCATTTCCGCTGGGCGCGAAAGTTCCCCATGTAGCGGTCGACGTTGCGCGCGACCTGCTTCGGCGCGAGGAGCTTCGCGTCGACGGCCACCTCGGCGAGCGCCGCCAGCGCGTCGGACGCCGGCCGGGGCAGGAAGCGGCCCTCAGGCTCTCTCGGCGGGGGCGCCGGTTCGATCGGAGCGGGAATCCTGATGGGGCGACTGTACGCCTCGCTCGGCACCGAAGGCAAGTGGCGGCGCGGCGGCAAGCACGCCGACACGTGCGATGCCGTCTGGAACCCGTCTCCCAAGGACGAGGCGCACCGCCTCGGGCACGGCGGCCTCGAGCGGCGGGCGATTTCCGCGGCCCTCCGCGCCGAGATCGCCATCGATTCGCCGCTGGAGGCGCCGCACTGATCCAGAGCGGCGTCGGGGCGACGTCGCCTGAAGTTCCACGTCATCCCCCGACGGCTGTGTCCGCCTTCTATTCCCGCCGCGCCGCGCCCAGGTGAGCCCGGCGCTTCGGAGGTGAGACCTTCTCCGATCCAGGCGGTCAGCGTCCCTGGCGACCACCGCCGATCGCGTACCGGCGCGACGCTCACCGGTTCACGGGCCGACGCACCGAACGCTCCGCGACCGCCCGGCGCGCCGACTGCCTCGATCTGCACACTGCTGGTGCCCGGCGGGACCCAGAAACTGCTGCACCTACGCCTCGTGCCCCGGCTCGATCCGCTTCGCGCGGTGGAAGTCGAATTGCTCCTCGTTGGCGCTGGCTGCCGCGAAGGGCTCGAGTACGAAGGCGTCGTGGTCACCGGCGGGGAGCCGCTCGAGGACACGGCCCGCAAACCAGTTGCCACACTCCTCGAGCACGGGCGCGCCGCCGGGGCCGGGACGCCAGGCGCAGCGGGCGAACTTGTCGACCTCGTCCCCCGTCTCGCCGCCGAACAGCTCGGCCAGCTCCTGCGCGTGGCTCGGGAGCATGTGAACCACGAGCGTGTCCGCCTCGCATGCGACACGGTACGTGCGGTTGCTCCGCGACAGACAGACGATGAAGCGGGGCGGCTCGATGCTGCATTGCGTCGCGAAGCCCACCAGGCAGCCCGCTCGCTCTGCTCCGGCGGCCGCCGTCACGACGAACATCGGGTAGTCGAGATCGGCGACGATCCGGTGCACCACCTGATTGCCGGCGTCCATGCCAGCTCCTTCCCCAACGCGACGTTGGTTCACGCGCGGAGGCCGGTGAGATCGGCACCGCTCCGTCCCAATAACTCGGACGGATCCCAGCGTCGTCTCCCGTAGATCGGCGCGGCGATGGAGCAACGTGACGAGAGCGCCGCCGCGACAAGCCAGACGGCGGCCTGCTCGGCTGAGTTCCCTCCCCGACCACGCCGACGCGCGAGGCGCCGCAGAGGTGCGCCTCGGGTGGTCCGGCCGCGTAGAAGATGCTCATCCCCTCGTGTTCGGCGAGCGCCTCGACCAGCAGCCGCCGGTATTGACCGCTGATCCCGGCCGGGAACCCGAGGAGTTATCCATCCTGCGGGACGAGCCCGCCTGTCCGCCGAGCGCGGTGCTGTCGACTACGAGCGTCTCAAGGCCCTCGGAGGCGCCGTCGTTCGCTCCGGGTCATGCCGGGTGAAGGCCGGCGATTGCTCCGCGCGAACCCGACCATCCGCATGGTCGTCTCGGACGAGTGCGGGCCGATGATTTCGAGACCGATGCCTGGATCCGCTGCAGCGGTTCGCGCCGGGCGCTGAACGTCGAAGAGCAGGAGGTCGCTGAGCGTCCGTCCTCGACGGGGAGCGACCTAAGCGCCTCATGGTCGACGGCGATGTAGCGTAAGGGCTGCCTCGCACACGTCCGCATACCGCTCCTCGCCGAGCTCGGCAAGCGTGGCGAGCTGCGACTCGAACAAGGTGGGACTCGCTGCCCCCGACACGTTCGAGCTTGCAGATTGCGCCACGCGACGAGTTACCGACGCCTTCGGCGGCTTGGGCCGCGAGCACGACGGGATCACCCCGCCCGCGACTAGTGCGGCGCGGGGAGCGCGCCCTCCTCGTCCGGTTGCGGTGGCGGCGCCGCGCGCGTCTGGATGACGATCGCCACGATCACAACCGCGCCGCCAACGAGTGTGAGCGTGCTGGGGCGCTCGTCGAGCGCGAGCCACACCCACACGGGCCCGAGCACCACCTCGAGCAGCGTGATGAGGCCCACCTGTACGGCCGGTATCAGCCGCGCGCCGACGGTGAGCAGCGCAAAGCCGAGCCCGATCTGACCGATGCCGAGCGCCGCAAGCCAGACGACGTCGTGGCCGACAATCGCGCCGGGACTGGCGAAGGGAAGGAAGGCCGCGACGAGGATCGCCTGCGAGAGGCAGGTGGCCGGCGCCATCGAGACGTCGCGGCGCCAGCGGGTGATCACGATCATCAGCGCGAAGGCCAGCGCCACGACGAGCGACAGGCCGTCGCCCGATAGGCTGCCCTCGCCCGGGGCCCCGAGCATCAGCGCGACGCCGGCCAGTGCCAGGGCCATCGCCACGACGGTGCGTCGCGTGATCGGCTCGCCGAGCATCAGCCGGGCGAGCAGAGCGGCGAGCACGGGGGCGACGGCCAGGATAAACAGGACGCGTGCGACGCTCGTGTGATTGAGCGCGGCGATGAAGCTCCCCGACGCGGTCGCGACGCACAGCGCCACGGCGACGCCCGCGACCCCGATGGACCTGAACGCCTGCACCACTCCCCCGCGCTCGGCGACCGCGACATAGGCCAGCAGCGCGGCGGCCGCGAACGCCGCTCGGCCGAGGACCTGGGTCGACGCGTCGAGCGTCAGCTGGCGCTGGAGGACTCCCGCGGTCGACCACGCGACCGCGGCGAGCGCCACGCAGATCTGCCCGCGCCGTTGGCGCCGCGACCCCTCCCGCGGCACGGTCGCCGTCGTCACGCCGTCAAGTGATAGCGAATGCCGCGCTCAGCCCACCGCCTCCGAGTCTGATCGCGCCGACGGGGGCGCGAGGCGAGCTGACGCGTCGCGAAGCCGCGCCTCCACGACGCGGCCGGCGCGCGCGAGCGACACGACATCGACCCATCGGGAGCTCCGAGCCTACGACGGAACCGACGGCGTGTATGACTCCGTCTCCGTCGACGCCGGCTGACCGCTCGATCTACGCGACGCGCAGGACGTAGCCCTTGCGCGGGTCGACGGCGCCGTCTACGAACGCGCGGAAGACACCTTCGACGTCGTCGCTGGCCTCGATCTCCATGAACCGGTCCAGCCGCTGGGCGAGCCGCGACAGCGATTCCCTGATGCTCTCCTGGAGCCGGCCGGGGCCGAGCTCTTTGCTGAGGCGTTCGATGTGGGCGGGGGCGAAGAAGAACTCCGGCTGCGGGTCTGGGAGGCCGTCGCCGGCCCGCGGATGGTCCCAATGCGTCAGGCCGACTTGAATGCTCTTCGTGAGCTTGGCGCCCTCGTGGACGGCGCGGCTGACGTCGCGGTTGCCCGCGAAGTCGACGTAGACGCCCGAGCCGCTAAGCCTGGTCGCGATCTCGTCGTAGGTGATGATCTCGTCGTAGAGGTCGAGCGATGTCGTGTAGTCGCGGTTGCGGGGCGAGGTCAGACCGGTCGTGGGGATGCCTTTCTCTGTGAGGACGAACGTCGTGCTGTAGGCGGTCTTGCTCGAGGCGCTGGAGACGATGACGCGCCCTGCGTTCTTCAAGTACTCCGCGATGAGCCAGCCAGTGGAGAACAGCGGTCGGAGGATCATCACGGCGTCCTCGTGCGGCTGACCGGGGTCGACGCGCACGTAGCGGTTGTACACCGCCGGCAGCTCGGTCCGGTGGGGTGTGACGTCGATGAAGCCCGGCCCGCCCGACTGTGGTCGCACGGTCAGGTAAGTCGACATCGGGAAGTAGCCGTAGAAGCGCTGCCCCGGCTCGACGCCGGCCGACCGGCTGGCCACGACATCGCCGTAGCCCCACGCCGGGATGCGGCCGTACGCCGTGTCGCTCGCCGGGAAGAACCTCCAGTAGCCGACCATGTCCCCGATGGCGCCGTAGGTGACATTGTTCGCCGTGAAGCCGAACTTCACGATCTCAAGCTGAGCGTCGCCGTCGGCGACCTCGTCGCGTCGCGGCTCGCCGCTGGTGAACCGCGTCTGGCGCAGATCGTCCTTGCGGACCTCGAAGTCGCTCACGGGCGTGAAGCTATCTCAGCTGCGCAGCTCCTCGGACGTGCTCTTTCCCCGGGGACAGCTAGACCGTCCTCGTCGATCGGTTTGTCGGCCTGCGTCTGAATGGCCCGCGCGACGCAACGCAGGCACGCGCCAACAGCAATCCGGCGCCCGCCCAGGCGTCGCCGTATTCGTCATGCCAGTTCAGCCACACGTACGGCGGGGTCTGGGGGTAGCCCTCCGGCGAGTCCTCCCACTCCTCCTGCCGCCCGAACGCCGTGATGTCGAGGCGCGACTGCAGTGACCGAGGACGGATCCGAGAGGGCTGAGCGCGTGTTCGGCGCGCGGCGAGGACGTCTCGAAGGAGCGAATCCGGGCCCGAGCGGTTCATGGAGTGGTACGGCGCCGACGCCGAGCTACGCGACCCCTTGTTCTGCGAAGGTCCCCCGGTACGGGCTTCGACGAACGCTGGACGGCAGAGGAGCTGACAATGACTATCGAACGAGTAGGCGTAATCGGCGCGGGCCTGATGGGCTCGGGAATCGCCGAGAGCGTCGCGGCCGCGGGCTTCCCGGCCGTGGTGCGGGAGGTTCACGAGGAGGCGATCGATGCTGCGGGCGAGCGGATAGAGGCGTCGGTCGGTCGCGCGGTCGAGCGCGGCAAGCTCGACGACGCGGGCCGCGAGGCGATCCTCGCACGCATCGAGCTCACCACCGACCTCGACAGGCTGGCGGAGGCGGATCTCGTGATCGAGGCCGTCCCCGAGGACGCCGCGCTGAAGGGCGCCGTGCTCGCGGACGTCGCCTCGCGGGTCTCGGCTGACGCGATCGTCGCGTCCAACACATCCTCGATCCCGATCGCCCAGCTTGCCGCCGGTGTGCCGCGGCCCGAGCGCGTGCTGGGACTGCACTTCTTCTCCCCGGTGCCGGTCATGAAGCTAGTCGAGGTGGTGGTCGCGCTCGACACCAGCGACGAGGTCGTGACGGCTGCGCGCGAGTTCGTCATGCGGATCGGCAAGACCGCTATCGAGACGAAGGACCGCTCCGGATTCATCGTGAACATGCTGCTCGTTCCGTACCTGATGGCCGCGGTGCGGATGTACGAGGAGGGGTTCGCCACCCGGGAGGCAATCGACGAGGGCATGCGCCTAGGCTGTGGCCACCCGATGGGACCCTTGGCCCTCTGCGATTTCATCGGGCTCGACGTGCTGTACTCGGTCTGCGACTCGCTGTACGAGGAGTTCAAGCGACCCGAATACGCGCCGCCCCCGCTCCTCAAGCGGATGGTCGCGTCGGGCCGGCTCGGGCGGAAGGCGGAACGCGGCTTCTACGAGTATGCACACGCGGGTTCCCGGGTCGCGGCCTGATCACGCCGACTGTGGCGTGACCGTCCACGTTGAACAACGTCAGCCGTCTCTGGCGCGCTTTCCGCAGGGCGCTATTCATCCGTGGGGCGCTGTTTGAACGCGGGCCGTCGCCAGTTGTGGCGGTACTGCTGGGGGCGGCAGACCCATTCCTTTCGAGAGCTGCTGGGCGCTGCTCGGAATCGCGACCGGGATCGCGCTGATTTCGTCGTACTCGACCCGAACGCGAGCGTGACCGGTTCGGTGGAACGGTTCTCCAGCGCAGCGGCGGTAACGCATCCCTGCAAGTGACGGCGCGCGACAGCCGCGGCATGGATGAGCGCGCACATGACGGATTGCGCGCGTTTCCGGCGTCCGCACAGCGGCGGCCATGCTTGAGCAGCAAATTGACCTTAAGGGGCCGAGTGGCGAGCGGTCGATAAACCTCGTCGGTGTCACGCGCGAGCTACGGCATCGGGCCGGGCGACCAGGCCTCCGGCCTTTTGTGCCCGGCTATAGTCCCTGCGCGCATGCGCCGTTTGGTCCTCGCCGCGGTCGCCATCTCGGTGCTCGTGTCCATTCTCGCGCCTGGCGCCGCGGCCGCGCCTCCGGACAAGCGGCTGAAGAAAGCGGACTTCGCCGGCTCGTTCGGGATCGGACACGGCCGCTCGATGTACCTGGAGTGCTACGGCGAGGGCTCTCCAACGGTGATCCTCGACGCCGGGCTGCGGAACGGCGCGTCATTCTGGAGCCAGCGCAGCGACGAGACCCCTCCTGGCCCGACCGTGCTGCCGGCGGTCGCTCGGTTCACTCGTGTCTGCGGCTACGACCGACCCCGGACGATCCTCACATCAAACCCCGCCCTTCGAGTTCAGCCGCAGCTCGCCGGTGCGGATGCCGCGCACCGCGGCGGACGCGGTTGCCGACCTTCCATGAGCGACTCGCTGACAACTACGGGTTCAAGGGAGCCGAGCGGGAGTGGTTCACCTACTACTCGACGACGACCAAGTTCCCCACCAATGCCAAGACGCCAGAGGAACTTGAACAGTGGGCCAACTTCCCCCGAGCAAGTGCTGATCGAGCGGTAGCGCTCTGTTAGTACGGTCTGCGTGACGGAGAGACCCGTCGTCCGGCGCGCCGCTGCGGGCCGAGCGCGACAGTATTCATGGCGACCAACTCGTGATTCGCCGCCCGCCAGATTGCGTCGGCGGCCGCCAACGCGATGCGGCCGCTCCGGCGAGCTCGCCGTTTGTCATGGCCTTCAACCACCACGGACGGCCGCCCACTTGATTGAGCAGCCACCGCAAGGCACTACGGCCCGCGCCGCGCGGCCGGCTGGATGACCGGAACGCCTCCGCTACGCCGCCCGCCCGGACGGCCAACCACCCGAGCCCCGTGACCGCCGCTTGACACCGGCCCGCTCACTCATGGATGACAAACAGCACAGCACAGGCGAGCCGCAGTTACGCGACGGCCTCACGGCAGATACTTGGAGCTCCAGGCGATTCGTACAGGCGCACCTTGTCGGGCCCGAAGCGCAACCAGAGCTTCCTACCGGGGTGAGCCGGGAAGTCGGGCCGGATCAGGAGCTTGACGCGCGTTGGCCACCGACGGCGGCGGTGACGAGCAGCTGCGATCCGAGCAGCTCGACCACTTCGGTGGTGACCTCTAAACCGTCCGCCACCGGCTCGGCGCTCGCCTCGATGTTCTCGGCGCGGACGCCGACCAGGACCTGGCCCGCGCCGCCGGTACCGGGGGGCGCGGGCAGGAGGTGGCCTCCGATCGCGATCCGCGCGGTCCGTCGACGTGTTCGAGACGGCCGGCTACCGTGCCCGCAAGATGGGAGCCGCCCGATGAAGGCGTCGCGTCCAGCCCGGGTTAGCCTCGATCCGCCGATAGCCGTCTGATTCGCGTAGGGGTTGGCGTCCTCCCTGGCCGGAAGAATGCGGGTTGTCGACGCCCGCGCACCCGACCAGGGGAGGACACCTTGAAGGTGAAGCCTACGGCTCGGCTTGGAACGGTAGAAGTGACGGCGGACGGTGACGGGTTGGTGTCGCACGCCGGTCTCGCATTGCTCGCCGAGTTGGCTGATCGCGTCGGTCTCACCGCCGCTTTCTCGGAGGCGCTGTCTGTGACTCGCGAGCGGCGATCGCGCCACGACCCTGGCCGCGTGGTGCGCGACTTCGCGCTGATGCTCTGTGACGGCGGCGACTGTGTTCAGGACCTTCAGGCGTTGCGCGGCCAGCAGTCGTTGTTCGGCCCGGTCGCTTCGGAGACGACCGCGCATCGCGTGCTCAAGTCGTCGACGAGGGGCTGCTGGAGCGGCTGCGCGCGGCCAGGGCGGAGGCTCGCGCTCGGGCCTGGCGGGCGGGCGGTCGCCCCGAGCGGATCGTGCTCGACATCGACGCCACGCTGGTCAGCGCCCACTCCGAGAAGGAGGACGCCGCGGGCAACTGGAAGGGCGGCTTCGGCTTCCATCCGCTGTTGTGTTTCCTCGACGGCACGGACGAGGGGCTGGCGGGGCTGCTTCGGTCCGGTGACGCCGGCTCGAACACCGCCACAGACCACGAGCACGTCTTGGTCGAGGCGCTCGAGCAGCTGCCGGGCGAGGCGCTCGACGAGGACATCCTGGTGCGCACAGACGTCGGCGGCGCGACGCACGACTTCACCCAGAGCTGCCGCGACGCCTCGATCCGCTTCTCGGTCGGCTACGAGCTCACCGAGTCCGTGCGCGAAGCGCTGCTCGAGCTGCCCGAGGCCGCTTGGCGGGCGGCGATCGACGCCGAGGGCGAGACGCGCGAGGGCGCCTGGGTGACCGAGCTGACCGATCACGTCGAGCTTCAGGGCTGGCCGGCGGGCACCCGCCTGATCGCCCGCCGCGAGCGCCCCCACCCGGGTGCCCAGCTCAGCTTCACAGACCACGACGGCCACCGCTTCACCTGCTTCCTGACCGATCAAGACGACGCGGACATCGCCGCTCTCGAGCTCACACATCGCCGCCGCGCCCGCGTCGAGGACCGCATCCGCTGCGCCAAGGACACCGGGCTCGAGAACCTCCCCTTCCACGCCGTCGCCCACAACGAGGTCTGGCTCGAGCTGGTGCTGATCGCCCAGGACCTGTTCGCCTGGGCCAGGGCGCTCACGCTCGACGGCGAGCTGGCGCTCGCCGAGCCCAAGCGGCTGCGCCACCGCCTGCTGCACACCGCCGGCCGGCTCGTCCGCTCGGGCCGGCGCACCAAACTGCGGCTCGCGCGCGAGTGGCCCTGGGCCCAAGCGCTCGTCGCCGCCTTCGGGCGCCTGCGCGCGCTCCCGCTCGGCGCCGCACCATAGCCGGCCCTGCCACCCACCCCTCAACCGATCCCGCTTCCTCGCCGCCGCGTGGCGGCCGCTGCGGCGTGCCACCACCAGGCGCCCTCGCCGTGATCGGCGCACAGGCTCGGCGTCGCCCGCCATGAACCTCACCCGCAGTCCCGACCCACAGCCCCCCACGCGGGCTCACCCGTGCTGGTGTCACCTCGCCACGGTTAACGGCGGATCGAGGTTGCGCAAGCTAGGTCGGACGCACGGCGTGCAGCAACAAGCGCGCCAGCTGGCTGACGGAACCCCTCAAAGGTCGCATTGGAGGCTGACGATGCTCGCCGACGTCGGCTCCGTCCGCCCTAACACTCGCCGGGGATGACCGTCACGGTCAGCGGGTTGGGGTTTTTGCCGGCCGCGAAGACGTCAAGGTGAACGTTGTTGTGGAGGTTCAGGAACGCCGTGCACGGCGCCTGCAGGCTGACCCCCTGGCCGATGGGATGCGTCTCTCCACTCGGCGTGGTGACGTTGTGCACGTGCCTTGGTACCGCGTTCGCGGGCGATGCGCTGAGGCCGAGAACACCGGCGGCGACCAGCAGGAGAGCGACTCTGCGCATGGAAACTCCCTTCGATCGTGCTGCGCACCCGATCCTCCGACGAGGTGGGTGCCGACTGACAACTGGAAGCTACCACCGGCCGGGACGCGCGGTCGATCAGGCTGCGGGCCGGTGCCACCCGAGGCGACCTGGTCGCTCATCGGCTGAACGCCACGGCGGGGCGGGGCGCTGCGCTATCTCGGGTTCACCGCCCCATGCGCGGGGTGCCGACGCGAGTGGCGCACCTGGAGGAGACGCCTGCCCTGCCCGATACCGGTCCATCGCGGCGCTCCCAGTCTGCTCACGCTGACGTTCAATTGCGGGAGCGCACGGCCCGCGACGACCCGCTACGGCAGTGGACGCGCAGCAGCGCATCGTGCCAGTGGTCCCTCTCGACGCCAGCAGTAGCGGTCGCCTGGCTACGCCGGCGGTGCGTTCGATGCGTACCGACGACCGAGTGCGGTCGCCGCCGGGATCATCGGCGCGTCGCGGGCGTGGACGGTGGCGATGATTTCGGCGTCGATTCCTTGCAGGTGGCTCGGGGCGACGCCGAGTTGGTGTGGCGCAGTGGCGGCGAGCGACGGCCGACCGGCGGCATTCGGCAGCGGCGACACGGCACCACCGTCGTCTCGAGGCACGACTGGCTCGCCGCGAACTGAAGGCGAGAACCAGTCCCGGCGGCGGGCGGTTCGCGGCCCGTGAGGCCGGAGAAGACACAGGTCGCCATCATCCCCGTCGGGAGGGGCCGGCGCGCGCGGCTTGCGCCGGCGACAGCGCGAGTGCTTGTGCTACCAGCCGGGCATGACCTCGCTCCCGCCCCGCCGGCGCGGGTCGAGCAGCTTGTCGGCCTGCTCGGCACCGGTCACCGGCACTGTGGAGGGATCGAGCAG
>JACVRW010000016.1 GCA_014534235.1 Thermoleophilaceae bacterium
CGCGATTGCAGATCTTGCCGCGCGCGGTGTTCACCAGGTAGGCGCCGTACTTCATCTTGCCGATGAGCTCGTCGTCGAAGAGGTTCTCGGTCTCGGGATGCAAGGGGGCGTTGATCGTCACCACGTCACACACCCCCACCAGCTCCTCCACGCCCGCGTGGTAGGTCACCCCCAGCTCTTTCTCGACCTCGTCCGCGAGGCGGTGGCGGTCGGTGTAGTGCAGCCCAACCTCGAACGGCTTCAGCCGCCGCAGCACCGCCGAGCCGATCCGCCCGGCCCCGACCGTGCCGACCTGCATGCCCTCAAGGTCGTAGGACCGCGACACGCAGTCGGCAATGTTCCAGCCGCCCTCGACCACCGTCTGGTAGGACGGAATGTAGTTGCGCACCAGCGCCAGGATCATCATCACCACGTGCTCGGACACGCTGATGCTGTTGGAGTAGGTTACCTCGGCAACCGTGACGTCGTGCTCGATCGCGGCATCGATGTCGACGTGATCCGAGCCGATCCCCGCGGTCACCGCCAGCTTCAGATGAGGGGCTTTGGCGATCCGCTCCGCGGTGAGGTAGGCGGGCCAGAACGGCTGGGAGATCACGATCTCGGCCTCCGGGAGCTCTCGCTCGAGCACCGACTCGGGGCCCTCCTTGTCCGAGGTGACGACCAGCCGGTGTCCCCGCTCCTCCACAAACCTCCGGAGCCCCAGCTCGCCCGATACGCTTCCCAGGAGCTCGCCCGGCGTGAAGTCGATCCGCTCCGGAGTCGGGGTGGTCGTGCCGTCGTAGTAGCGCTCGATCGCGGGAACCTCGCCCCGCGCGTACGACGTCGGGTATCCGTCCTTGGGGTCGTCGTAGAGGACGCAAATGATCGTCGCCATGCCCCTTTCCTCGCTAGATCCCTGCCCTTTGAGCCTTCCCGGGACGGACCCCGGGAAACTGCTGCATGGGGCGTCGTGGATCCCGCGGTCTGTGGCGTCCTTCAGGCTGCCTTCCTGCTCGGCTCCCGCATCGTCGCCCCGGCAACAGTGGCGGCCCGCGTGGTGGCCACTCCCGCGAGCACCGTGGCGCCGGCATGTGCGAGCGTGGTGGCACGGTCTATACGCTTCGAGGTGGCCCCGAGAATGCCCTGATCGGTCTGTTCTCGGATCGAGCGACGGCGCTCTTGGCGGCACGGGAATTCTTGCGCTTGGCCAAGGACGCCACCGCCGTGCTGCAGGTGCACGACAACCGTCGACTCGCGGGCGAGGTCATCGTCGCTCTGCGTGCCAACCGCACGCCACGGCCCTAGACGACGCTTGGGCGCCAGAAGGCGGGTGTGAGGAGTACGAGGATCGTAAACACCTCCAGGCGTCCGATCAGCATGAGCGCGCTCAGCACCCACAGCCCGCCCTGAGGCACCGCCGCGTAGTTCTCGCTTGCGCCGACGTCGCCGAGGCCCGGGCCGATCACGTTGAGTGTCGCCACCACGCTTGCGGCCGCGGTGACCTCGTCCAGACCGATGGCTGCCATGACGAGCGTGCCGGCGACGAAGACCGCCACGTAGAGATAGAAGAACCCGAGCACTCCGCGGCGCACCTCCTCCGAATAGACGCGTCCGCGCACGCGCAGCACCTGCACCGCTTTGGGGCGCAGCTGGCGCTGGACCTCCTGCGCGGCGGTCTTCCCGAGCAGCATCACGCGGATCACCTTCATTCCGCCGGCGGTCGAGCCGGCGCAGGCGCCCACGAACATCAGCACGAGCATGCCGAGCCGCGCAAAGTCGTGCCACAGGTCGAAGTCCGCGGTGGTGTAGCCGGTCGTCGTCATCAGGCTGACCACGGTGAACGCCGATGCGCGCAACGAGCCACCGAGGCCCACGTCCTCCTGGGAGGCGAGCAGCGAGAGGGTGACGACGAGGATCGCGCCGAGCAGGATCAGTAGGTAGGCGCGGACCTCCGCCAGCTGCGGCCAGAGGCGATCGCGCCGCCGCAGCGCCAACCAGTAGAACGCGAAGTTGACGCCGGCCGCGGCCATGAACACGATCGCAACCAGCTCGATCGCCAGCGAGTCGAAGGCGGCGATCGAGGCGGTGCGGGTCGAGAACCCGCCCGTCGCGACCGTGGTGAAGATGTGGTTCAGAGCGTCCCAGGGGGTCATCCCCGCCAGCCAGTAGGCGAGGAAGCCCGCCGTGGTCAACGTCAGGTAGACGCCCCAGATGATCTTCGCGGTGTCGGCGATCCGCGGGGTCAGGCGGTCGGCCGTGACGCCGGAGGTCTCCGCGTAGAAGACGCGCTGGCTGGCGAGACCCGCGGCCGGCGCGATCGCAACCACGAGGACGACGATGCCCACGCCGCCGAGCCACTGGGTCATGCTGCGCCAGAGGAGCACGGCGTCCGGTACCCGCTCAATCTCCTCGAGCAGGGTCGCGCCGGTCGTGGTGAAGCCGCTCATGCTTTCGAAGAAGGCGTCGACCGGCCGCGTGAACGTACCCTCGAGCAGGAAGGGGACGGCGCCGACGAGCGCAGCCGCGACCCAGGCCGCGGCCACCGCGAAGAACCCGTCGCGTGCTCGAAGCGGCATGGCCCGCAGTCGCCGCCCCGACATCACGCCGAGCGCAGCCGTCGGCAGCACGGCGACGGCCGGGACGCCGAAGGCCACGACCGCTCCGTCGTCGCTGGCGATCGCGACCGCGCAGCAGGCCGCCAGCCCGAGCCCGACCACCAGCAGCGTGCCCGACACGACCGGGACGATGAGCTGCCAGTTGAACTGTGGCGCGACCCCGGCGGGCAGCCGGTTCACCGGCCGCTGAAGGTCTTGCCGACCTGCGCGACGCCCTGCCGCGGGCTGAACACGACCACGTGGTCGCCGGGTTGGATGCGCTCGGCCGGGTCCGGCATCAGTACCTCGCCGTCACGCACGATCGCCGCCACGTGGGTCAACGCGATCTCGTTGGTCTGCTCGACGCTCCGGCCCTCGGCGCGGCAGCCCGGTTCGGCCTCGACCTCGAGCACCTCGGCGCCACCCAACAGGAGGTGTACCCCGTGGACGCGCTCGCCGCGGACGGAGCGCAGGATGGCCTCCGCGGTCACCAGCCGCGGGGAAAAGCCGGCGTCGATGGCGAGCGCGTCCACCAGCGGCACGTACTCCTCCCGCGAGACGACCGCCAGGCAGAGGTCGGCCCCGACCTGCTTCGCGTGCAGGGCGGCGAGCAGGTTTGCTCGGTCGTCGCCGGCGCAAGCGACGAACGCGCCCGCGCGATCGACCCCGTGAGCGATCAGCGCCTCCTTGCCAATCCCCTCCTCGTGGAGGACGGTCGCATGGCGCAGTTGTTCGGCGACGTAACGCGCGCGCTCGAGGTCCCGCTCCATCAGGGTGAGTCGCAAGCCCCCCGCCGCCTCGAGCCGGCGGGCGAGAGGAAGGCCGATTCGGCCGGCCCCGAAGATCACAACGTCGTGCACCTCCGAAGCCCGACCCGCGACGTAGGCGACGGTCGCGGCGATGTCCCCGCGGGCGGCAGCCACGAGCACCCGGTCGCCCGTCTTCGTCCGGTAGCCCGGCGTGGGCGCGAGCGTTCGACCGTCGCGGATAATCCCGACGACGGTGTGCGGCCGCACCATGCGCCGCTCACGCAGTGCCTGTCCGAGCAGCGGCGAGCGGTCCGTCAGGATCGACTCCGCAATGCTGACGCGACCCTCGGCGAAGTGCTCGACGTGGACGGCCCCGGGCAGCAGGATCGCCTCGGCCAGGTCTTCGGCCGTGGCGCGCTCGGGATGGATCACGAAGTCGATGCCGAGCACGTCTCGCGAGAAGGACTCGTCGCCGCCGAAGTAATCAGGGTCGCGCACCCGGGCGACGGTGCGCTTGGCACCGAGCTGGCGCGCGGCGAGTGCGGCGATCACGTTCGCCTCATCGCTTTGCGTTACCGCACAGAGCAGGTCGGCCTCGCCGGCACCGACGTCGCGAAGGAACTTCGGCGACGCTCCGTTGCCGACGAGCACCAGCGCGTCGAGTTCCCCTTGCAGCGCTTCGACCCGCGCCCGGTCGCGATCGACGATCGTGACGTCGTGACGCTCGGCGCTCAAGGTACGCGCGATGTTCTGTCCGACCTCGCCGCTCCCGATCACGATCACCTGCATGCCGTCGATCATTGTTGCCCAGTCGCGCTCCCCTACAGTCGGGAGACTTCGAGGGACGCGGCCCGCCGGTGACCAGCACGAGCGGATGGCCAGGCGGCAACTAGCCCTGGTCTCGCGAGGTCGTCTACGAACGCATGCCCTGATGTCGACCCGCCTAGCCGACTATGCGCGGTTGCCGACTCGGCAGCCTCGATACTCGGACCTGCCCCGCTTCGGACGACACCCGGGTTGTTTAGGTCGTTGGTTGTTTGATCTTGATTGATGTCTCCATTGTCGGGGTCTGCTGATACTCAGCCGGGGGGACCATGCCTTGCGTGGAGTGGCGGCGCCGGCGGTTGTAGAACGCCTCGATGTACTCGAACACGGCCGACTGGAGCTCGAGCCGCGACGGCCAGCTGCGGCGGTTGACGAGCTCCTTCTTGAGCGTGGCGAAGAACGTCTCGGCGACCGCGTTCGAATTCGCTTGCAACTGCGCCTGATGGCGCCGCTGGACAGCGAACTGTCCGTGTGACGCATCCCTTCCACCCGTGGCGCGGCCGCGAGTTCGTGTTCATCGTGGCCCGCCAGAACTGGGGCGAGGACCGGGTTCTCTTCTTCGATGAGGACGGCGTGCGCCGTTCGTTGCCGCGGGCGTGGACGGATGCCGCCGATGTGGACCCGTTCGCGGCACTGGCAGCGGGGCGGAGCCCGTTCCGCGTCGAGGATCTGCTGGTGCTGGTGGAGCTGATCGCTGGCTTGCGCGCCGCGGGTAGTGCCCGGCTAGTGTAATGGAGATTATGCCGCATCTGTTAGAGGAATTCTGCCGCGAGGCTGTCGGGCCGATCCCGATACATGGCGATCTACGGCGACACGGCCCCGTTATTGAGGGCACTTCGGGAAACCAGTGGGGGCCTTTCCGTCCGAGCTGTACGGCAGAATCAGTTTGACAACGATGGCGAGGTGATCGATGGCCCGAGGCGAGGATCCGAAGGTTGAGGCGTTGCGCGCGGAGCGGACCCTGAACTCGCGGCCGGAGGCGGTCACAGATGAGCAGTTCGCCGGCTCGGAGTTTCTCGACGCCCGCGATCTGGTGCAGGTCAAGTACGAGATGGTCCGTCGTGCGCGGGTCGACGGCGAGCCAGTGAGCCGCGCGGCTGAGGCGTTCGGGTTCTCGCGCCCGTCGTTCTATGCGGCGCGGGCGGCGCTCGATCGGGGCGGGCTGGCGGCGCTCGTGCCGGCGCGTCCCGGGCCCCGGCGGGCGCACAAGCTGACCAGCGAGGTGGTCTCGTTCGCGCGCGAGCGGCTTCAGGCCGACCCGAGGCTGTCCTCCCAAGCGCTGGTTGAGCTGATCGCGGAGCGCTTCGGGGTCAGAGTCCACCGTCGCTCCGTCGAGCGCGCGCTCGCGCGCGCCGAGCGGGCTGAGCACGGGGATCGCGCCGAGGAAAGCGAGGATGACTGATGCGGCCGACGCGTGCCCGGGCGATGTCGAGCGCTATGAGCAGCTGCGCGCGCAGGCGCTCGACGGTGAGCCGTCGGGCTTCAGGCTGGGGCTGGCGCTGCTCGAGCGTCGTGGGGTGGCGGCATGGTCGCGTGCGTGGGGCAGCACTGCGCCGGCGAGGCCGACTGTGGCGGCTCCGGCGCCAACCATCCTCGCGCCGGTGGCTGCTGACGATGAGCTCGTGGGCGCGCTCGCGAGCATGGCGCTCGCGCGCGCGGCGGCGGGGTGAGCGGCGATGAACGCGCAGACGATCGCGCAGAAGGCCTCCGCCGAGCATCTTCAGCGGGCCGCGTACCTGTATGTGCGCCAGTCGACGCTTCGCCAGGTGCACTCCAACACCGAGTCCGCCGAGCGACAATACGCGCTGCGCCAGCGCACTATCGCGCTCGGCTGGCCTGCCGACCAGATCGTCGTGATCGACTCAGACCAGGGCCAGTCGGGCGCAAGCTCGGCCGAGCGGGAGGGGTTCCAGCGGCTGGTCGCCGATGTCGGCCTCGGCAAGGCCGGGATCGTGCTCGGGCTGGAGGTCTCGCGGCTGGCGCGCAACAACGCCGACTGGCACCGGCTGCTTGAGATCTGCGCGTTGTCGGGGACGCTGATCTGCGACGAGGACGGGCTCTATGACCCGGCCGACTTCAACGACCGGCTCTTGCTCGGCCTCAAGGGCACGATGTCGGAGGCCGAGCTTCACTTCATCCGCGCCCGCCTGCAGGGCGGGATCCTCTCCAAGGCCCGCCGCGGCGAACTGCCGCTGCCGCTGCCCGTCGGCCTTGTCTATGACCCGGCCGGCAGGGTCGTACTCGACCCCGACGCCGCCGTGCAGCAGGCGCTCGGCCACCTGTTCGCCACCTTCGAGCGGAGCGGGTCGGCGCGCGCGGTCGCGCAGGCCTTCAACCGCGACGGGCTGCTGTTCCCCGCCCGCGTTCGCAGCGGCGAGCGCAAAGGCGAGCTGACATGGTCGCCGCTGACGCACTGGCGGGTGCTGCGCACGCTGCACAACCCGCGCTTTGCGGGCGCGTTCGCCTATGGCCAGCGCCGCACCCGCAAGGGCGCCGAGGGCAAGACCACCACGCGACAGGTGCCGCGCGAGCAGTGGACGCTGATCAAAGACGCCCACCCCGGATACATCAGCTTCGAGCAGTACGAGCACAACCTCAAGACGCTCGCCGCCAACGCGACCGCACACGGCACCGACCGCGCCGGCGGCCCCGCACGCGAGGGTCCGGCGCTGCTCCAGGGCCTCGCGATCTGCGGCCGCTGCGGGCGGCGGATGACCGTCCGCTATCACGCCCGCAACGGCGTCCGGGTGCCCGACTACCAGTGCGTGCGGGAGAACATCCAGGCCGCCACCGGACGCTGCCTGGTGATCCCCGGAGCGGCCGGTGTCGATGAGGCGATCGGCAAGCTGCTGCTCGACACCGTCACCCCGCTTGCGCTCGAGGTCGCGCTCGGCGTCCAGGCCGAGCTCGAGGCGCGCGCCGAGGAAGCCGACCGGCTGAGGCGCACGCACGTCGAGCGGGCCCGCCACCACGCCGAGCTCGCCCGCCGCCGATACCTCGCCGTCGACCCCGACAACCGGCTCGTGGCCGACACGCTCGAGGCCGACTGGAACGAGGCGCTGCGCGCGCTCCGGGCCGCGCACGACGAGTACGAGCGCCAAGCAGCCGCCGCGGGCGCCGCGCTCTCGGAGGAGCGCAAGCAGCGCATCCGCCAGCTCGCCTCAGACTTCCCGGCGCTGTGGACTGACCCCGCCACCCCGCCGCGTGAGCGCAAACGGATCGCCCGCCTGCTGATCGAGGACGTCACGCTCAACAAGACCGACCGCATCCACCTGCACGTCCGCTTCCGCGGCGGCCAGACCAAGACCATCACCATTCCCAGGGCGCTGAACGCCTGGGAGGCCCGTCAGACCCCGCCCGACACGCTCGCCGAGATCGACCGGCTGCTCGACGAGCACACCGACGCCGAGGTCGCCGCCAAGCTCAACGAGGCCGGCCGGCGCTCCGGCACCAACCAGCCATTCACCCGGACCATGATCATCAAGCTGCGCCGCTCCAACGGCCTCCCAAGCCGGCACGAGCGCCTGCGTGCCCGCGGCATGCTCACCCAACAGGAGATCGCCACACGGCTCGGCGTGCGCCCCAAAACGATCCACGCCTGGCGGCGCGCCGGGCTGCTCGCCGCCCACAGAGCCAACGACAAGAACGACTGGCTCTACCAGCCGCCGACACCCGGCGACCCACGACTCCGAAAGCAACAGGGACGCCGGCTCTCCGACCAACAACCAGCCCGATCAACCCCAGGGGGTGCAATGTGAAACCACGCCCTTGTCGTAGGCGTCGCCGCGGGAGCCCATCGAGATCCCGATCCCGGCCTGCCGTGCGGCGCGGCCGAAGGCGAGGCTCACGTATTGCGAGCCCTGGTCGGAGTGATGGATCAGCCCGGGCCCGGGGCGCCGGCGGGCGAGCGCCATCTTGAGCGCGTCGACGACCAGCGTCGAGCGCATGTGTGTGGCCATCGACCAGCCGACGATCTGGCGCGAGTAGGCGTCCTGTACGGCGGCGAGGTACAGCCAGCCCTCCGCGGTCCGCAGGTAGGTGATGTCGGCGACCCACACCATGTTCGCTGAAGTGGGCCGGAATTGGCGCTCGACGAGGTCGGTGGCGGGCGTGATGCCCGCGATCTGGATCGTCGTCTTCCAGCGCTTTCGGGGCCTGACGCCTGAGATACCGGCGGCCTTCATCAACCGGGCGACGCGCTTGCGCCCGACCCGGATGTCGTGCTCCATCCGCAGCTCGGCCTGGATCCGCGGCGCCCCGTACACGCCGCGGCTGGCGTCAGGGATCTGCTTGATCGTCTCGGTCAGCCAAGCATCCTGGAGCGCGCGATCGGACGGCGCCCGGCGCTCCCAGTTAAGGAAGCCGGTGCGGTTCACACCGAACACACGACACATCACGGCGACGGGATAGTTGGTCTTCTCCGCGGCGATGAACGAGAACACCTCGCCTATCGCCCGTCGCTCTCCTTCGCGAAGAAGACGGCCGCCTTTGACAGGATCTCCCGCTCCATCCGCAGCCTCGCGTTCTCGTCACGCAGCCGCTGGAGCTCCTCCCGCTCGTCCTGGCTCAGGCCGCCAGCGCGCTCGCCGCGCTCGGCCCGCTCGTGCTTGAGCCAGTTGCGCAACGTGACGTCGGAGATCCCCAGATCCTTGGCCAGCTGACGCTGCGGCTTGTCGCCCAACAAGGCGAGCCTGATCGCCTGCCGACGGAACTCCTCCGGATACGGCGGCCTCGTTCTCGGCACCTGAACCTCACTTTCCCCGGCCTGCGACCTGAAGCGTCCAAGTGTCGTCGAAACCGGGGCAACTCCATCACGGTCCGCTGCTGCTCCGGACGACCAGCAGAAGCGGACGGCGGCAGTGCTGCTCGTCGACGAATCCGGGAGCGCCGACCTCGCGCCTGCCTGTGCACGGCGAGCGAGCGTCTCCACTCTGGTGCCTGAGACGCTGCTCGAGACCATCACCGGGAGCGGCGATGTCAAGCGTATAGTGGGAGGTGACGACGCCGCGGGCGTGCTAGGTGACAGTTGCACAGGAGTCCTTCCGTTGGCGAAAGCGATGTTCGCACCTCGTCTGCGAGCGCGAGTGCGCTGGTTCTGGTGCGTACGCGGCCCAGCGGGTGGCGGGTGACTGGCTGGGCGCCGGTCGGCGTGGGCAACCGCCCGGAGCGGTCTGGGGCGATGGGCGTGCGTCGGGCCTGGGCGCCCGGGATGAGTGTCGGCGGACTGGCCGGCCGCCGTTCTGGCCGAGCCGGCATGCTGGGCGTCGCGGGCGAGCGAGCGGGCTGGGGGTGATGGGCGGCGCGGCGCGGCGAGACTTGAACGCGCGCCGCCGGCCACCCGGTCGGCACGCGCGGGGAAGGGGATGTGCGGCCGGCGCCGGGTGCGCGTCAGGCCGCCAACACGAGGTGAGAGGCGATGAGTGCAGCGACGGGACCGACGGCGGGCCGGATGGATTTGGGGCCGATGCGCGACCAACTGCAGGCGCGCATCGACGTCATCAATGCAGAGATTGTGGCGCTCGAGGCCGAACGCGCCGAGCTTGAGCGCGTGCTCGGCGCGATGCCGGGGCCGGCCGGGGCGCCGGAGCGCGCGGCGATGCGGCGCCGGCGGGAGCGCGCCGCGAGCGGGCGCGGCCGCTCCCGCCAGCCGGCCTCGGCGCGCCCGACGCGCGCGGACGCGAGGCGGGTCACCGGCGGGCGGCCGACGGCCGAGCAGGCCGAGCGGCTGGTGGCGCTGTTGCGCGACGGGCCGAAGGGGCGCGATGACATCGCCCGGGCGCTGGGGCTCTCGTTGACGCGCACCGGGCAGCTGCTCGACGTGCTCGGCGCCCGGGTGGCCAGCGAGACCGATCCGGACAACCCCAGGCGCAAGCGCTGGCGGCTCGCGGACGAGCCGGCCGCGACCTGACCGGACCGCCAGCGCCCGCGCGGGTGCCTCCGGGTTCACGCCCCCCAGGCTGGGACGCTGGGCGTTATCCGCACCAGAGGAATTGGGGTGGCCGTCCCTGCGAACGGACGCGTCTCGGTTCCGTACGGCAGCTACGGCTGAACCGGGCTTCGCTCGCGCTGGTTGCCGGAGACTGCCGCTTCCCGCTATGAAAGGAATAGTGCCACCGGTGCCGACCCAGGCGTTCGTTCGGGGACGACCAGCAGGAGCGCGGCGCAGATCCTCGTTCTCGACGGATCAGGGAGCGTCCGGCTCGCTCTCGCTTGTCCACAAACTCAGCACTGACCCCGCGGCGCTCCGTGTCGCGAGATGGGGTGGCGCTCACCCTTGCCGGTCTGCCCGCATAGTGACATCGACCTCGCCGGCTCTGCCGACGGTCTTCAGGCCGGGGAACATCGCCGTCGAAGACGACTCCGCGGTTCCTTCAGCCCGGCGACGATGCTTCGATGTCGCCGACGTCTCCCCGACGCAGCCTCGGTCCAGGCCAGGCAGCTAACGCCGTAGTGGTCCGCAGGCGGCGGAGCGGCCGCGCAGCCGGCAGCGCGCCATCGGCTTCCCGTCGATGTCCCGGATCGTCGCCGCCCACCCCCATGGCCGGGGGGTGAACGTAAAGAAGCCGTGCCGGGCGAGCGTCGTCGCCGTGGCGAGCCTTTCGCCGGCGACGTCCATCCCGACGAGCGGAGCGGTGATCTGCGGGAGCAAAAGCGTGCCGCTGATGCCCGCCACGATCTGCGGCGGCCGGTCGCCGGCGAAACCGAGCACCTCGGCCAGGTGGATGTGCCCGGTGAGCACCAGCCGCACCCCGGGCGGAAGCCAGTTCCCCGACGCCGCCTGGAGGGTCGGGTTGAGCACCGTCACGCCGGCGCCGCTCGAGTCGGGCAGCAGCCCCCACATCGGCTTGTGGGCGAGCAGCCAGGCGTTTGGGCCGGCCATCGTCCGCAGGTCGGCGAACTGGGAGACGTAGGGGTCGGGATTCAGCGGAGGCCTGTCGCTGGCCAGCGCCGTGTCGAGCACGAGCATCCGCACCCGTCCCAGGTCCACCGAGTACGGCTCGGTGACGTCCTGGCAGCTCGCCGGCATCGGCCCGGGGTCGAGGAAGCGAAACCACCCGGGGCCGGCCCGGCTACACAGTTCGTGATCGCCGCGCACGAAGAGCCAGGGCGCCGCTCGAAGCGCGGGCGCCGCCGGCGAGAAGAAGTCGGCATCCCAGGTGGGCCAGTTCTGTCCGAAGGGGCTGCCCCGGCAGCCGCGGTTCCCCGGCGGGCACGGCTCCTCCCGGTAGAGGTAGTCGCCGACCTGGATGACGACGTCCGGGTGCCACCTGGCGATGCTCTTCGCGACGCGGGCGAACGGCCACGCCCGCGGGTCGTTGCAGGCCTGGAAGCCGTCCACCGCCTTAAGCCGGCAGCCGGTGTCGCCCACGACCACGATCCGGCGCGGGCGGCGGGTCGGCAGGGGCAGCCTTTGACCCGCGAGCGCCACCCGTCTGGCGTCCGGCGGCAGCGCGGTCTCACACGAGCGAACGGGGTAGTCAGGCAGGCTCGGCGCCGCCCGCTCCTCCATGCGACGGGCCACCTTGTCCACCATCAGCTTCGGACACGAGTCGGCCTGCGTGATCGCCCTCGCCAGCACCGCTCCGGACGGTCCCAGCTCGACCCATGCCGCCTCGGGGGCTGGACGAGACCGCGTCGGTGGGGCGTGAGCCTTGGGGACATCCCCATGGTGCCCTCGCTTCACGGGCGCGGGGCCGTGGCCGCCGGGCGGCGTAGCCGTGGCCTCGGCCGCGGACGGCACGGCCGCCAAGACGGCGAAGGCGGCACTCGCAAAGGCGAGCCTAAAACGCCGCATCCTCTGAGGGCTCACGGCAATGACGCCGCGGACAGATTGCCGCCGCATTCGACGATCGTAGGTCGCGGCACGCGCCGAGGCAAGCTCAGGCTCGGCGGGTGGAGCGCCGCATCCCCATCAAACGGCACGCTGTTCGCGATAGCCAGCGCCGGACCGCCTGCCTCCGATGAATTCACGCCAACGAGGCAGAGCTACGCGCTCTCCTCGCGCCTTAGCGAGCGTCAGGTTTGCGCCCGCCAGCGGCTCACTCCGGAGGAAGAGCAGGCGCGGGTTTCAGACTGCTGCTCCTCGACGATCCGAGAGCGGCGGCGTGCTGCGGCTTGCCGCCGAAGGAAGCAGCCCCAACTCGGCTGCTGGTTTCCACAGCACGGGCAGGCGTGGTCGGCGATGCCTGCCCGTGGGGACCCGTGAGGGAGCGTTTCCGGCAAACTGGTTCGGTCCTTAGGCCGAGCAGGAGCGGCGGAATGATTCTGGTGACCGGAGCGACGGGCACGATCGGCAGCGAGGTCGTCGGGCAGCTACGCGCGGCGGGCGAGCGGCCGCGCGCCTTCGTGCGCGATCGCGAGAAGGCACGGGAGCTGCTGGGCGAGCGGGTGGAACAGGTCGTGGGCGATCTGGACCGAGCGCAGACGATCGAGGCGGCGCTGGCCGGAGTCAACCGTATATTCCTCCTCACCACCCAAAGCAGCCGGCAGCCCGACTGGGAGCGGACGGTGATCGCGGCGGCCGCGGACGCCGGAGTCGCTCACATCGTCAAGCTGTCGGTGTTCCGCGCCGACGAGCAGTCGCCGCTCCGGTTCGCCCGTCAGCACAGGCACGCCGAGCGGGCACTTGAGCAGTCCGGCCTTGCCTGGACGATGGTTCGCCCGGTGTTCTTGATGCAGAACCTGCGCGCCATGATCCGCGATGGCGCGATCCGTACCGCCGCGTGCGATGGGCGAGTCGCGATGATCGACGCTCGCGACATCGCAGCCGTCGCCGTCGCCGCGCTGACCACCGCCGGGCATGAGGGCAAGATTTACACGCTGACGGGACGTGAGGCGCTCACCTTCGATGACGTCGCGAACACCTTGTCGCAGCAGTCCGGGAAGCCGATCCGGCACGTGCGGCCCCTCGGTCGATGATGTGCGCAGCGCACTGCAATCGGCGGGTGTGGCGGCCTGGTTCGCCGACGACATGGCCAGGCTCCACGCCATGCTCGCCGCTGGCTACGAGGATCTCGTCACCGACGACGTGCGCGCGGTCACCGGTAGCCCAGCGCGCACGCTTGGCCAGTTTGTACGCGACACAGGCGGCACCTGAGCGAGCCGCCAGCTGGCCGTACCGCGCCGTGACAAACGGTGGAGCCGTCCGGCATGAGGCATGTGCTGCTCGACATGGTTGCGAGCGTCCCTGCAGCGCCCAGACGACTGCCGCAGAGGAGCGACAGCCCAGTTCGACAAGTCTGGTTTTCGACGACTCCAGCACAGCGGTGTAGTCGGCTCGAGGGCGCCAACGCCAGGGGCCGCGACCGATTAGCGTCTGAGTCAGCGAGCCGACTGGGTGCTGTCGAGCGGGCGGCGTCGGCCGCCTGCTCGTCCACCGGGCGTAATGCTTGATGATGGGAGTCAGGATCGTGCCCTATCTCCGAGAGGAGGCTGGCGGTGAAGGTTGAGGACTTGATCGGGACGTGGCGATTGAGGTCATGGAAGAACGTAGCCAGCGACGGCTCGGCTGTGGATCCCCTGGGCGAGAAGCCGGTCGGCTACATCTTCTACAACCACGACGGCTACATGTCGGTAGAGATCATGGCCGCCCACCGGGCGCCCTATCGCGACCCGGACGCGTTCGGCGGCACCCCCGAGGAGCGATCCGAGGCCATCAGCACCTACCTCTCCTACTCCGGGCCCTTCGAGGTGCTGCCCCACCAGGACACCGTGATCCACCACATCGAGGTCTGCTCGTACCCGAACTGGATCGGCAACGCCGAAGTGCGATTCGCCAAGCTGGATGGAGAGCTGCTCATTCTCAGCACCAAGCCAATGACCTTCCAGGGAGTGGAGCGCAGGGCCGAGCTCGTGTGGGAGCGCGTCGGCCACGACTGACCACCGGCGCGCGATTCTCGTTCGCTGCGGCGCGCGCCGTGAGTGCTGCTCCTCGACGCGACCAGGACCGTGCACGCGACGCCGGCCCGGACCGCCACCGACGGATGCGAGAGCGGCGCGGGAGCCCATCGCGCGCTTGCGGACGCCTGCTGCTCGTCCACTGCAGAGCCACCGCGAGTTACGGCGGCGCTCTCGCTTTGGCTCACCAGAGGTCACGCGTCGCCTTGACGCCGGCGTGACCGCGACGCGCCGCAAGCGGTCACGAGCGGTTCCTGGGCGGCGCTGCTGCCTTGTGGCGGGATCAGGCGCACGGGGCGGATGGTCCCGCGTGCTCAGTCAGCGGTACGGGCGTTCCGACCTTGCGTCGTCCGATCGCCGACGTGGCGGTCCGCCGTGCGAGCGCCGGCCTATGGCGTGGCGCGGTTGCGCTCGGTCGATTGGTGGCTTACATGCGGCCGGGGCTACGGAGGATCAGCGCGTAGCCTTGGCCGCCGCCGCCACACAAGGTTGCCGCACCGTATTCGACCTTGCGCCGGCGCATCTCGTGCACGAGTGTGACCGTCAGTCGTGCGCCGGTGGAGCCGAGGGCGTGGCCGAGCGCGACCGATCCGCCGTTGACGTTGACGATCTCCTCGCTCGCGCCGAGCATCCGGTTGGCGTGCAGGGCGACGGACGCGAATGCCTCGTTGATTTCGATCAGCCCGAGGTCGTCGACGTCCAGTCCGGCCTTCTTCAGCGCATTCCGAAGTGCGATGGCGGGGACGGTGTGAAGGTAGGCGAACCGCTCGGCGCACCTGCCTTCCGCGACGATTTCGGCGAGCGGCTCGATGTCCCATGCCTCGGCGCGGTCGGCGCTCATGACCATCAGCGCTGCGGCACCGTCCGAGAGCTGTGAGGCGTTGCCGGCGGTGATGGTTCCGTTCGAGCCGAAGGCCGGCGGCAGCGCCGCGAGGGAATCGCGTGTGGTTGCGGGTCTGATGCCCTCGTCCTGGTCGACGGCCGAGGCCCGTGGGCTGGCGCCGGTCTCGACCGTGACGATCTCGTCTGCGGAGCGACCAGATTCGCGTGCGCCCGCGGCGCGCTGGTGCGAGCGCGCCGCCCACGCGTCTTGGTCCTCGCGCGAAATCCCCAAGGCCGCGTTGACCTCGTCGGAGGACTCGCCCATGTGCTGCCCCGTGAACGTCGACCACAGCCCGTCGTGGATCATCGCGTCGACGACCGTGCCGTCCCCCATCCGCGCCCCCCACCGCACGTCCGGAAGGACGTACGGCGCGTTACTCATCGACTCCATCCCGCCCACGACGAGGGTCTCGAGTTCCCCCGCGCGAATCATCTGATCGGCGTAGGCCACGGCGGTCAGGCTCGACAGGCAGACGTTGTTCAGCGTGAGCGCCGGGACTTGTTGTGGGATGCCGGCCGCGATGGCCGCTTGGCGGGAGCTGATCTGGCCGGTGCCGGCTTGCAGCACGTGTCCCATGACCACGTAGTCGATGCGGTCCGGCGGGACAGTGGCGCGTGATACCGCTTGCTGGATGGCGGCCGTCCCGAGCTCGACCGCCGTGCGGGCCCGGAGCGCCGAGCCGTACTTTCCGACCGGCGTTCTGACCGCCGAGACGATGACCGATCGCGTCATGGAATCCCTCGAGCAGCCAGTGTAGGGTCAGCCTCACACGAGCAGAGTGGAGAGTGAGAGCGGGCAGCGAATGATCGCCACGCAGCTCCTCGTCGTAGGGGCCGGGCCGTACGCGCTCTCGACCGCCGCGTTCGCCCGCGAGCGCGGGATCGACACGACGGTCGTAGGACGGCCGATGGCGTTCTGGCGCGAGAACATGCCCGAGGGGATGTTCCTGCGATCGGGGCCGGATTGGCACCTCGACGCAGCTCACATCCACACGCTCGACGCGTTCCTCGAGGAACGGGGAATCGCCCCGGAGGACGTGGACCCGATACCGATCGGGGTGTTCCTCGACTACGCCAAGTGGTTCCAAGAGGCGAAGGGAATCGACGTACGGGAGGAGCTCGTCGCCGATCTCGAAGAGCTCGACGGCGGCTTTAGGGCCACCCTCGCCAAGGGTGAGCCGATCGCCGCGGAGGCCGTCGTGTGCGCCCCCGGCATCCGCCACTACACGAATCTTCCGCAATGGGCACCGTCGGTCCCGCCCGACCGCGCGGCACATACGTGCGACCTGGTGCGCTTGGATGAGCTGGCGGGAATGCGTGTCGTGATCGTCGGCGGTCGCCAGAGCGCCTACGAGTGGGCGGCCCTGCTCCGCGAGCACGGCGCCGAGCGGATCGACATCGTCCATCGACACGACGTGCCGCGCTTTGAGCGGGTGTCGTGGAAGTTCATCGACGCGCACGTGGAGCGGACGATCGACGTCCCCGGCTACTGGCGCCATCTCCCCAAGACGCAGCAAGAAGCGATCGCCCGGCGATTCTGGGAGGTCGGCCGCCTCACGCTCGAATACTGGCTCACCAGCCGTCTCGACTGGGCCGGAATTCACCGCTGGCCGGGGACTGAGGTCGTCGAGGTCCGACGGGTTGGTCCCGAGACCGACCTGCAGGTCAGGCTGTCGAACTCCGAGCGCCTGATCGTGGACCAGGTCATCTTCGCATCGGGCTATCGGGCGGACTTGCCGCGCGTGCCCTACCTGGCCGGCGTACTCGAGAGGCTCCAAGTGGCCGATGGCTTCCCCGCTCTCGATGAGGCATTCGGCAGCAGTCTCGCCGGCCTCTACGTGACGGGCTTCTCGGCCACAAGGGACTTTGGACCCTTCTTCGGGTTCGTCAAGGCCGCGCCCGCGGCCGCCACTCTCATCGTCCGCGATCTCCTGCGGCGCTGACGCGAAGCGCTAGATCGTCCTTGTCCAACCGGCGCATTGGAGCAAGGAACGCGCTCGATGCCGCCGTCACCCTTGCGTCGGCAGCGACCTCGGGGGGCCTGCCGTCGCTTCTCTGCCGCGACCAGTACTGAGCGCCCTGCGCGGGCCGACTCCGCAGGTGTGCCCGGCGGCTCGCAGGCGGCGGCAGAAACGTGGCCCCTGGCGCGAGCGCCGGCAGACGCCGCAGCGACCACCGCGCTTTAAGCTGCGCCGATGCCGCCGCGACGGGTGGGCGAGACGGCCGCGAGGACGCGGACGGTCCGCGAGCGCGACATCGAGCTCTTCACCGAGTTGACGGGCGACCGCAACCCACTCCACTATGACGCGGAGGCCGCATCGCGCTCACGATTTGGCGGAATCATCGTTCAGGGCGGCGTCACCTCGGGCCTGCTCAATGCCGTTGTCGCCGAGGACCTCCCGGGGCCAGGCAGCGTCTTCCTGCACGTCGATTGGGATTTCAAGGCGCCGGTGCGACCCGGCGACGAGATAACCGCCGAGGTCGAGGTCCTGGAGGCGCGCGAGGACAAGCCCCTTACGAAGCTCCGGACGACGATAGCGAACCAGGAGGGAACGATCGTGCTGGACGGCGCCGCGCTTGTTTGGACCGAAGCCCTCTGACCGAGCTTCTCGTTACAGCAGTACTTGCCGCGACGCGAGGTGCGCTCCGACCTTCCGCTTGACCCGCTGGAGGGCGTTGTCGACGGTCTTCGTGTCGCAGCCGAGGCGGTCGCCGATCGCCTCGTAGCTGTGACCGTCCAGGTACAGCGACAGCACGGAACTCTCGAGCTCCGAGAGCACGCTCGACAGGCACGCCACGAGGCTGTGCAGCTCCTCGGAGGAGATCACCTGGTTCACCGGATCGTGCGCTGACGGCCCCGGAAGCAGCTCGTCCAGCGTGGGTTCGCCGTCGCCGCCGCGGGCCGCCGGCGATTGGGAGAAGCTCACGTACTCGTTCAGCGGAGTGTGCTTGTTGCGGGTCGACGTCTTCACCGCGGTGATGATCTGGCGCGTGATGCACAGCTCGGCGAAGTTTCGGAAGCTCGACTCGCGATCCCAGCGGTAGTCCCGGACGGCCTTGTAGAGGCCGACCAGCCCCTCCTGGACCAGGTCGTCCGAGTCGCCGCCGATCAGGAAGTAGGACGACGCCTTGAGGCGGACGAAGCCGTAGTACCGCTTGACGATGCGGTCGTAGGCATCTCGCCTCCCCTGCTTGGCGAGGGCGATCAGGTAGTGATCGTCAGGGTCGACCTCAGAATGAGAGATCTGCGTCGTCGCGCGACGATGGTGAGGCGCAGCCGTGGTTCGCGCCGCGGCCGACCGGGGGGTAGCGGAAGTTGCCATCCAACGCTCCTCTCGGGCCGCGAGCGGCCCTTGAAGCTCGGTGGCGCACTACCTCCCCTGGCGCCAGATTCTCCAAAGCCGTGTCTAAACCTCGACTTCAGCCTGATCTGCTCGCGCGAGTATGGCCGTGTTATGGAACGCTGTCAAGCACCGTACGGAAATGCAAGATCCCGTACACGAGCGCCGCCGCGGCCGTGGAGACGTTCAGGGAGCCGATGCGCCCGCGGGCCGGGAGGTGTACCAGCTCGTCGCACGCCGCCGCCACGCGCGGTCGTAGGCCCCTGCCCTCCGAGCCGAGTACCAACACGACGCGGCCGCGGTAGTCCGGCCGGTCGTACGGCACGTTTCCGTCCGCGGTCGCCCCGTAGACCCAGGCGTCGCGCTCGGTCGCGCGCCCGAGCCAGTCGGCGAGGTTCCGCACCCGGGCGACCGGGAGGTGCTCGACCGCTCCGGCGGAGGCGCGGCAGACGGCCGGCGTGACCTCGGCCGAGCGCCGGTCGGGCAGTACCACCCCGGCGCAGCCGGCGACCTCGGCGACCCGGCAGACGGAGCCGAGGTTGTGGGGGTCTTGCAGCTCGTCGAGGCAGAGGACGAGCGCATCGTCGCGGTCCAGCAGACCATCGGCATCGACATATTTGTAGGCCTCGACCTCAGCGCATATCCCCTGGTGGTCCGGCGAGCCGCAGCGCCCCTCGATCTCGCGGACGTCCGCGAACCTGGCCTCGACCTCCCCGAGCCAGACCTCGTGGGCCGCGCGCGGGGTTGCGAACACCCGGTGCACTCGGCGCCTGCCGCGTAGGGCCTCGCGCACGGGATTGCGCCCGTAGACGATCACGGCGCTCGACTACTCCTTTCGGACGAGCTCGGCGCCTCCCGTCGTGTCGCGCACCTCCCAGCCCCGCTCCGCGAGCTCCTCGCGAATGCGGTCGGCACGGTCGAAGTCGCGCTCGGCGCGAGCCGCCTCTCGCTCTTTGGCCAGCCGCCGGACCGCGTCGGGCGCCTCCTCGACGGGTTCCGCCAGCAGCCCCTCCAAGCCCAGCGCGTAGAGCATCTCGCCGAGTGCGCCGGGACCGAGCCGCTCACCGGCGTCGATACGCCGGTTCCCCTCGGCGATCCAGTCGAACATGGCGGCCCGGGCCGCCGGCGTGTTGAAGTCGTCGGCGAGCGCGTCGAAGAAGCGTTCCACGAGGTCCTCGAGCCCCTCGGGTCCCGGCGCATCGCGGTCGAGGCGGCGCACGGACTCGCGGACCCGCTGCACCGCTCGGCGAGCGTCCTCGAGCGCCTCGTCCGTGAACACCACGGGCTTGCGGTAGTGCGCGCCCACGAGCCACATGACCAGGGCGTCGCGCCCGAACTCATCCAGGACGCGGTGGAGCAGGCGGATGTTGCCCACCGACTTCGCCATCTTCTCGGCTTCCATCTCGACCATCCCGTTGTGCATCCACACGCGCGCGAGGGGCTTCCCCCGCGCCGCCTCGGTCTGTGCGATCTCGTTCTCGTGGTGCGGAAATACGAGGTCGGAGCCGCCCCCGTGGACCTCGAAGTCCACGCCGAGGATGCACTCGGCCATCGCGGAGCACTCGATGTGCCACCCCGGCCTGCCCCGCCCCCAGGGGGAGTCCCACCACGTGTCCTCCCCCTCCTTGCGCGCCTTCCACAGCGCGAAGTCCTGCGGGGCCTCCTTTAGCTCCGCGGCGTCGTCCCCCTCACCCTGCTGCATGTCCTCGACGGGGCGGTTCGAGAGCTTGCCGTAGCCGTCGAACGAAGCGACCCTGAAGTAGACGTCGCCGGCGGCCTCGTAGGCATGACCGGACTCGATGAGCGACTCGATCAGCGCGACGATCTCGCCGATCGTCTCGCTCGCCTTCGGCTCGCGGTCCGGCCGTCCGAGCCCGAGACGGTCCGTGTCCTCCACGTACGCGGCGGCCATCTCCCGGGCGAGGCTGTCGCTCGGCACGCCGCGATGGCGCGCAGCGTCGTAGATCTTGTCGTTCACGTCGGTGATGTTCTCGACGAGCGTGACCTCGTTCCCCTCGTGCTCGAGGAAGCGCTTGAGCAGCGCGAAGACGACGAACGGCCGAGCGTTCCCAACGTGTATGCGAGCGTAGACGGTCGGCCCGCAGGCGTAGATCCCCACCCGGCCCGGATCCCGGGGCTCGAGGGGGACAACCTCACCGGTCAGCGTGTCGTGGATGCGGACCTGCCGCATACACCCGCACGCTATCTGCGTTGGGCGCCATAGTGGCATCGACCCAGAGCGCGTAGTCGGGGGCGCCGCCGGAGGGTGCTACGCGACCGTCGCGATCGCCACCGCGGCCATTCCCTCACCCCGCCCCACCCAGCCCATCCCCTCGCCGGTCGTGAACTTGACGTTCACGGCGGCGGGTGAGATGCGGAGCGCCGCGGCCAGGCGCGACCGCATCCGATCCCGGTAGGGGCGGAGCCGCGGCGCCTCGCACAAGAGCGTGGCGTCCACGTTCACGGGAGCGACGCCGGCCGCGCCGAGCATCCCCCGGACCCTTCGCAGCAGCTCGATCGAGTCGGCGTCGCGCCAGCGCTCGTCCGTGTCCGGGAAATGCTGGCCGATGTCGCCGAGGCCGGCGGCGCCCAGAAGCGCGTCGATCAAGGCATGGGTGAGCACGTCGGCGTCGGAGAAACCCACCAGCCCGAGCGGGTGCTCCACCGTTACCCCGCCCAGGACCAGCCGCCGACCCTCCGCGAGCCGATGAGAGTCCCAACCGACCCCGGTCCGGGGGACGCTGGTCGTCACCCGAGCGGCTCCAGGCGCCGCTGGCGGCGCTCGAGCACGGCGACCTCGGTGACGCCGAGGTCGCCGAGAAACGAGACCGCGTGCTCGTAATCCGAGCCGAGCTGTTCCGGCACATGAGCGTCGCTCGACAGCGCCACCGGCCTCCCTGCCTCGAGGCACATCTCGAGGAACGGCGCCGCCGGATAGATCTCACCGACCGGCTTCCGCAGCCCCGCGGTCGAGACTTCGATCGCCACGTCGGACTCGGCGATCCCGTCCATCGCGAGGTCGTAGAAGCGGCGGAGGTCGCCGTCGGGGTGTGGCACCCGGGCGCCGAAGACCTTCACCAGGTCCGGATGGGCCAGGATGTCGAAGAGACCGGTGCGCGCCGCCTCGCCGAGCGTCTCGAAGTACCGTCTCCAGATCCTCTCCGGATTCCCGTCGCGCCAGATGTCCCACGCCTGCCAGTCCGGCTCGCCGTGGAGGTCGACCGCGTCGTCGCGCAGGAAGTGCACCGATCCGACGACGTAGTCCCAATCCCGGCCGTCGAGGAGGTTCGCCACCCGGTCCTCCCTCCCCGTGAGGAATTCGGCCTCGATGCCCAGCCGGAGGTCGGTCTCGTCGCGCACGAATGCGCAGTACTCGTCGAGGTCGTCGCGCGCCCAGCGGCGAAACCACGGATGCGTCCACACGTCGAGCGCCTGCACGAAGCGGTACATGTGCTCCGCGACGCCGAGCTCGTCGATGCCACGCTCGGCGGCGGTCTCCCGATAGCGCTCCGCGTTCTCCCTCGTGAAGTAGCGCTCCGGAGTGGCCCCGTCCTCGTCCGGGCGCAGGTGCACGTGGTAGTCGGTCAGCAAAGGAGCGCCTCGACCATGTGCAGGTCCGCCGTCCGCGTGACCTTGATGTTCTCCGGCGGCGCCTCCACCACCCGGACGGTTCCGCCGAGGTCCTCCACCAGCGAGGCGTCGTCGGTGGCCGCCGCGAGCGCCATCTCGTCGCGCTCGAGAGCACGCTGAAGCACGTCTGCCCGGAACACCTGAGGGGTCTGGACGGCCCAGAGCACCGATCGATCGAGCGTGCGGAGGACGCGGCGATCGGCCGCGGCCTCCTTGACGGTGTCGGTCATCCGGGCGGCGGCGATCGCCCCCTCGATTCCGGGCTCGAGCGCCGCCATGCAGCGTTCCACCAGATCGCGCTTGACGAGCGGGCGAGCCGCGTCGTGCACCACCGCGGTGGTCGCCTCCGGCGCTGCCGCCAGCGCGTTGCGGACGGAGGCCGAGCGTGAAGGGCCGGCCTCCACCCAGCCCGGCCGTAGGTAGGCGGCCGGCGCCGCCACGACGACCCGATCGCACACCGACTCGAGCACCTCGAGGCTCCAGTCCACGAGCGGCCTGCCGGCACAAACGACGAACGCCTTGGGCCGGTCGGCTCCAAGGCGTTCGCCGCTGCCGCCGGCGGGAACGATCCCGACGACGGACATCTGTCTCTCTACGCCGTGGCCGTCGCGCCGTTGCGGTTCGCGTGCGCCTCGGCGATGAGCTCCTCGAGGTGCGTCTCCGCCTCGTCCTCCTCCATGTCGAGCGCGTACATCAGCTCTGAAGCTAGGATCTTCTTGGCCCGCGTGTACATCTGCTTCTCGCCCGTCGAGAGTCCCTTCTCGGCCTCGCGGATGGCCAGGTTGCGTACAACCTCGGCGAGCTCGAAGACGTCGCCGGTCTTGATCTTCTCCCGGTTGTGCTTGAACCGCCGATTCCAGTTCTTCGGCATCTGGCTCACGTCGTCGCGAAGGACGGCAAGCACCCTCTTTACGTCGTCCTCCCCGATCACGCGCCGTAGGCCCGCCTTGTCGGCGTTACAGCACGGGACCATGACGGTCATGTCGTTGTGGAGAATCTTGATCGTGAGGTACTCGCGCTTCTCGCCGAGAACCTCCTTCATCTCCTTCTTTAGGACCTTGCCCGCCCCATGATGCGGATAGACGACCTGGTCACCGACCTCGTAGAGCGTCGGCTCCAGGTCGATGTCGAGGTCGTCGAGGTCCTTCGAGGTCACTGCGTCGCTAATGGTTCCCTCCTAGTCCGCGGCGCACCGGCGCCTTGTCGATTCAGGTTTGCAGATACCGGTCCACGAGGTTGATCTCTTGCAGGCGGCGAAGGGCCTCGCGGATGTCCTTCGCCCGCATGTCACCCACGCCCTCGACGGATTCGAGCTCCGCGTCGGTCGCGGCGAGGATCTCGTCCAGTCCGTTGAACTCGTTCACGATGTTGTGCACCACCATCTTGGGGAGACGCGGGATGCGCCCCAGGATGCGGTAACCGCGTGGCGAGGCCGGATGGTCGAGCGTGTTGAGCTTCCTGTCGTTGCCGAGCAGCTCGGCGAGGCGGCCGAAGTCGAGCAGGTCCTGATGCGGCAGCCGCGCCAGCGAGTCCAGCACCATCGCGAACCCCTCCTCCGAGGGCTCGACGATGTAGTCGCGCACGAGCGCGGACTTGTCGGCCGCCACCCCCACCATCGTCTCCTCGAGCTGCATCTCGATCAGGCGCCCCTCCGCGCCAAGCTCGACGATGTACCGCTCGATCTCCACCGCCATGCGCGTGACGAGCTCGGCCCGCTGGAGCACCGTGAGCACGTCGTGCAGCGTGACGCCGCCCTCGAACTCGAGCGCGGTCAACCGCGTCGAGACCTGGTCCAACCGGCTGCGGTACTTGTCGAGCGTGGCGAGCGCCTGGTTTGCCTTCGCCAGGACCACCGGGATGTCCTCGAGGAGGTACTTGGCGCCGTCGAGGTACAGCGAGACGACGCCGCGGCCGGCGGAGATCGCAATCACGAGAGCGTCCGTCTGCTTCGACACGCGCTCCGCCGTCCGATGGCGGGTGCCGGTCTCGAGCGAGAGGATCGTCGGATCCGGCATGAGCTGGACGTTCGCCCAGAGGATCTTCGTGCTGTTCGAGGTCAGCACGATCGCCCCGTCCATCTTGGCCAGCTGATACAGCAGCGAGGGCGTGTAGTCCACGTCCAGCTTGACGCCGCCCGACAGCAGGAAGCTCAGCTCCTCCGACTCCCCGATGCAGATCAGGGCGCCGGTTCGGCCCCGGACGATGTTGTCAAGGCCCTCCCGCACGGCCGTGCCGGGGGCCACCATCTCCAGAGCTCTTACAAGCCTCGGTTCCTGCCGGGCCTCGAGCTCTGCGACGTCGTCCCCGGCGTACGGCATGGAGGTCGATTCTACGGGAAGCGCCCGGATTTCGTCTCGGTTTCGGCCGAATGCAGGCGTTTCCGGCCTGCGGGTGGGTAAGAGTCGCCTCGCCATGGAGGCCGTCGTGACGATCGAGGCGGTGGAGACGCACGACACCCGTGGCGGCAACGTCCGCTACCTGGTGAGGGACAGCGACGGAAACGAGTACACGACCTTCCGGGAGGGGATCGGGGACGAGGCGCAGCGCCTCGAGGGCAGCCGCGTGCGTATCGAGTACCACGAGAACCGGCGCGGCCGGTACACGAACGTCTACCTCGACAAGGTGGAACCAGCCCCGGCGGAGTCCGGCGGAGCTCGCGGCCCCGACACCGATCCCGACGAGGCCGCCTGGCGCACGGCGGTGGAGGCGGCGCCGTGGCTCGTCGGCGAGTCGGAGCCCCGCGAGGAGGTGGCGCCCGAGGAGCTCTACGAGAAGCTGAAGCCGTTCAAGGAGCGGGTGGCCGAGGACATAAAGGCGGACGAGGCCGAGGAGTCGTAGGCGCGGTCACGGCCGGCGCTCGACCGGGCGGCTCGGTGGCACCGGCGCCGCCGGCGATTCGTCAAGCCGCCCGCGCCCCGATGCCGCCCACAAGCGACCGCAGCGCCTGGCGCAGCGTGCGGGTCCGCTCGTCCGGGTGGACCACTGAGCGCAGCCCGAACTTCGCCGCCTCGGCGATCCGCCGGTCGGCATGTCCGACGTGGCGGAGCTCGCCGGTCAGGCCGAGCTCCCCGAACGCCGCGAGCGGCGTCTCGCCGCCCAAGGCGACCCCCTTCGCGGCCGACGCGAGCGCAAGCGCGATCGCCAGGTCGGCGCCCGGCTCGTCCACCCTCACGCCGCCCGCCACCGAGACGAAGACGTCGCTCGCTCCCAGGGAGACGCCGCCGTGGCGGGCGAGCACGGCGAGCACGAGCGCCAGGCGGTTGCGGTCCACGCCGTTCGCCACCCGGCGCGGAGGTACCAGCTCGCTGGGGGCGACCAACGCCTGCACCTCCACGAGCAGCGGGCGGGAGCCCTCCATCGCGCACAGCACCACGGAGCCCGGCGCGCGGGTGGCTTCGGTGACGAAGCGCGCCGAGGCGTCAGCCACCTCCACGAGCCCCCGCTCGTGCATCTCGAAGACCCCGACCTCGCTCGTGGAGCCGAAGCGGTTCTTCAGCGCGCGCAGGGTGCGGTACGTGCGCTCGCGCTCGCCCTCGAACGAGAGCACGCAGTCCACCAGGTGCTCGAGCACCCGCGGGCCGGCGATCGCCCCCTCCTTGGTCACGTGCCCCACGAGGATGACTGCCACGCCCCGCTCCTTGGCCACCCGCATCAGGCGCCCGGCTACCTCGCGCACCTGCCCGACCGACCCCGGCGACCCTGACAGCGCGGGGTCGTATAGGACCTGCACCGAGTCCACCACGCAGGCGTCGGGGCGCTCGCCGGCGATCGTCGCGAGCACCGTCTCGAGGTCGGTCTCCGCGACGATCGGAACCGACAGCGCGGCCGCGCCGAGGCGCTCCGCACGCAGCTTGACCTGCGCCGCCGATTCCTCGCCCGAGACGTAGAGCACGCTCCGCCCGCTCGCGGCCAGCTTCCCGAGCGCGCCGCTCGTGAGCGTCGACTTCCCGATCCCCGGCGAGCCCCCGATGAGCACGAGCGAGCCGGGCACGAGCCCGCCGCCCAGCACCCTGTCGAGCTCCCCGATCCCGGTGCGCAGGCGCTCCACCCTCGGCGCCTCGACGTCGGCCAGGGGCACCGGCCTCACGGCACGCGCCGAGCGGCGGCCCCCCACGCCGCCGGAGCGCGCCGGCCGAATCTCCTCGACGAGCGTGTTCCACTCACCGCAGCAGGGGCAGCGCCCGTGCCACTTGGGGCTCTCGTGGCCGCAGGCGGAGCAGGCGAAGAGGGTGGTGCGGCGGGACACGGTTCCGAGGCTAAGCAGCGCGCAGGACGGCTTCGCCCCAGGCGGGTTCGCCCCAGGCGGGTTCGCCCCGCGGACCCCTGCGCACGCAGGCGTCCATTCCGTCCGTCCGATTCGGGGGGTTCCATCGGGCGACCGTGGAGCTCCTCGACCAACCCGTTGCTACCGCCGAGTTCCTGGCGATCGACACCGAGACGAACGGTCTGGCCGGCGACCTTTGCGAGTTGACCGAGGTGGGCGGGGTGCTGGTCGGCGGCGGGGAGCTGCACGAGACGTTCGACTCGCTCGTCCGCATCGAGCGGCCGCTCTCGCGCGGGATCCAGCGCTTCACCGGGATAACGCAGGCGATGGTCGAGGCGGCGCCGCCCCCGGGGCAGGTGCTGCCCGAGCTCGCGGAGCTGCTTGCGGGACGGGTGCTCGTCGCGCACAGCGCCCGCTTCGACCGCCGCGTGCTGCGTCGGGCGTTCGAGCGGGTCGGCCTCGAGTGGCACGAGCCGCCGGTGATCTGCACCGTCCAGCTCGCCCGCCGGTTCGCGCCGCTGGCCCGCCGGCGGGCGCTCGCCCCGCTCGCCGAGGGGCTCGGCATCGAGGTGCGTGAGGTTCACCGGGCGCTCCCCGACGCCCTCACCTGCGCGCGTGTCTTCTGCGCGCTGTTCCCCAAGCTGTGCGCCCACGCGGCGAGCGTGGGCGAGGCCGTCGACCTCCTCCGCACCCGACGCCGCGCCCGCAAGACCGAGCCGGCCGAGCGCATCCCGCCGTCCGAGCGTCCGGACCTCTCGACGCTCCCGGACGACCCGGGCGTGTACATCTTCCGCGACGAGCGCGGGCGGCCGCTCTACGTGGGCAAGTCGGTATCGCTGCGCTCGCGCGCCCGTGCCCACTTCTGCGCGCCGGCCGGCTGGACCGAGCGGGCGGAGATCGTCGACTACCGGCCGACCAACTCGGAGCTCGGCGCCCTGGTCCTCGAGAACCGCCTGATCAAGACGTGGCGGCCCGCCGGCAACAGGAAGCTGAAGCGCACCGATCGCCACTGCTACCTGCGTTGCCGGCTCGACATCCCATATCCGATCCTGGAGGTCGCGGCGGAGCCGGCCGCCGGCCACGCGGTCAACGTGGGGCCGCTCTGCAGCCGGCCGCTGGCGGGAGAGCTCGCCGACCAGCTCACCTCGCTCTATCGCCTGCGTCACTGCGGCCGCAAGCTGAAGCTCCGCGAACATCCCTCGGCGTACGGGCAAATGGGCCGCTGCGTCTCACCCTGCCTGGGCGACCTCGACCCGAACGCCTATCGCCGCCAGGTCGACGCCGCGCTTGCTCTCTTCGAGGGACCAGGCGCCGGCGAGGCGCTGCTTCGGGAGATCGATCGCCGCATGCGCGAGGCCGCCGCCGACGAGCGCTACGAACGCGCCGCGGCGCTCTTGCGGCGAAGGGAGCGCCTGGCGTCGGTGCTCGAGCGGCTCGAGGGCGTCCTGCGCGCGACCCACGCGGCGCCCCGGCTGGTCCTCGTCCCGCACCCGGTCAAGGAACGATTCGATGCGTTCTGGCTCGTGCAGGGCCGCCTCGTCGATTGGGGTCCGCTGCCCGGGCATTCCGAGCTCGTGGAGCGGACGGAGCTAGCGCTGCGCCGGCGGCCCGGACGCACGGTCGTGCCGGCCGACGAGATCGACGAGCTTCGGATCCTGTCGGGTTGGGTCGCGGAGCAGGAACCGCCCGAGCTGGCCCTGGAGCCGCCGCCGGGTGAGGCCGAGCTGCGCGCGTTCGTCGCGTCGGCTACGCGGCCGCGCGTTGCGCTTCCGCCGCCGACTTGAGGTTTTCGAGCGAGCGCTCCAGCCAGCCGCGGAGGAACCGCCGGCCGGCGACGGCCGAGAAGACCTTCATACCGACGCTCTCCGGCTCGACCCCGAAGTAGCCCTCGACGAACGTCCCGCCCTGCGCCTCGGTCAGCACGAACCGAGTGGTGACTCCGGTTCCACCGCAGTAGATCGAGACCTCGCGACAGTCCTCGAGCCGGGTCAGAAGCAGGTCATGCTCCTCGGCACCCAGGAAGCCCTTGACGACGCCGCGGTAGCGGCACCCCTGCCTCAGGTCGGCGCACTCGACGTCCAGGACCTCGGGCCACCACTCGGGGTGCCGGTTCGGGTCACCGATCAGGTCCCACACCTCGTGGAGGGGCGCGTCGATGAACGTCTGCTGCGTGGCGGACTTCTGCACGGCTAGAGCGATTCTCGCACGGCCCGCTCCGCGGCCTGGAATCCGACCTTGGAGTGCGTGCCGTCGCAGAACGGCTTAGTGGTCGAACCGCCACAGCGACAGAGCGCGACCGCCTCGCCCTTGTCCGACAAGTCGTACTCGTCCCCGTCGGCGTCGATCAGCTTCACTCGGCCCGTGACCTTGTACGGCCCGTTGTGGCGGGCCTTGATGACGACCTCCTCTCGTTCGATCCCCGGGACCGCTCCGAGGCTCTGGACGAGGCCGAGCAAGTCGGGGCTGCGCCAGGACTCGACCACCTTGCCGTCCGCAAAGCGCTCGATCGTCATCCCGCTGAGGACGGTTTGGTCCCCCGCTGCCGGCACGCCCGGCGGGTCGTCTTCACGCGTCATCGTTGCGCTCCAACGGGTGACCACCTTGTCTCCTTCGGCGATCTGGTCGTCCACCGAAATCTCGAGGTCGGGAAACACCTTACGGGTGAGGGCGATCGTCCACTTCAGCCCCTCGAGCCCCTCCGGCGCGGACGGGGGGCAGGGGTCGTGGTGCACGACGTGGGGGGCGACGAGCCCGTCCAGCCGGTCGAGCTCACCGCTGCTCCAGGCGTCGAGCTCCTCGCGGGCGGCGGCTTTATTCTTCTCGGACACTTCAGACCCTCCTTGGGCGCGGTAACGGATGTCGCCGGCCGCGCGCTCGCAACTGAATGTCTCCGATCTAGCACAGGGGACGGTCCGCCCGCCGCCGGCGGCCTTGCGTAGGGTCGAGGCGTGCAGCGCATCGCCCACCTGGATCACCCCGAGGTCCGCGAGATCGTCCCCTCGCACCACTGCGTCGTGCGCTTTCGCCAGCGGCGGCCGGTGGGCGAACGGGGCGGGTCGGCGGTAGCGGACGCGCTGATCCACACGCTCGAGGAGGCGCACGTCAGCCGCTGGCCGCCGGCCTGGGCGGTGAGCGACCGGCATACCGCCATGTGGGCGGTGAGCGGCAAGTTGGCCTTCCCGCTCGAGCGGACCGATCGTCCCGGGCGCTGGCTCGCCACGACCTGTCTTGCACCCTGAACGGGACGGAACGAATGACTACACTCAGCCCCGCGGCTGGCATGCGCCCGCAGGCGAACATTCGCGCTCCCGGCCCGGCGCGGGAGGACGAGCCGCGGGCCGAGCGGGCATCGGGGCCGGAGCGGCCCGCCACCACCGATCGGGCATCGGTCCCGGGCCGCCTCGGCACCGCGGAGCGGCCATCCGACCGGGAGCGGCCCGGCGCCCCCGAGCGAGCGCAGGCCGCAGGCATCGTGCTCGCGGGTGGGCGCTCCACTCGTATGGGGCGTCCGAAGGCGTGGCTCGAGTGGCACGGGTCCACACTCCTGCACAGGGTGGCCGGGATCCTCGCGCGGGCGGTCGATGGGCCCGTGGTCGTGGTCCGCGCGCCGGGGCAGGAGCTCCCGGCGCTGCCACCCGGCGTACGAGTCGTCGAGGACGCGCGGGAGGGACGGGGCCCGCTCCAGGGACTCGCGGCCGGGCTGACCGCCGTGGCCGACGACGCCGACCTGGCCTACGTCTCGTCGACCGACGTGCCGTTCCTCCACCCGGCGTTCGTCGCTCGGGTCCTCGCGGCGGCGGCACATGAGGACGCGGATGTGGCGCTCCCGGTCGCGCACGGCTTCAGGCACCCGCTCGCGGCGGCCTACCGCACGTCGCTGCTGGCCAATGTGGAGGAGCTGATCGCGCTCGATCGCATGCGGCCGGCCTTCCTCTTCGAGCGCTGTCGCGCGCTCGAGCTCGACGAGCAGGCGCTGCTGCGCGACACGGCGCTCGCACGCTCCGACCCCGATCTGCTGTCCTTGATGAACGTGAACGACCCCGGCGAGTACGAACGAGCGCGCGGGCGTGGAGCCCCGATCGTGACGGTCCGGCGCTTTGGAACGCTCGCGCCGGCCTCGGACAGGGAGCCGCTAGAGCTGCGCGCGGCGACGCTCGCCGCGGCGGCGGCCGCGGCCGGCGTGCCGCTGGACCGCCACGTGGTGGCCGCGGTGAACGGCGAGCAGATCACCCGCGACCCCGAGCTGCCGCTCGCAGCGGGCGACACCGTCGCGTTCCTGGCCGCGGACGCGGGGGGCTGAGGCTCGGCGATGGAGACGAACATTCCGCGTGCCTTCACGGGAGCCGCCGGCCGGCCCGATCCCGGGCGTGGCGTCTTCTCGACGATGCTGGTTCGCGCCGGCGTGGCCGTCGACCTGGCCGCCCACGTCCAGCGCCTCGAGCGGAGCGCCGACGAGCTGTACGACCAGGCGCTTCCCGATGACGTCGGGGAGCGAATCGCCGCGGAGGCCGTGGCCCACGCGCTCGGGCGACTGCGGGTCCTCGTCGCCCCGGGGCCGGGCGCGCTCGCCGCGGCGGAGATCGAGTCGACGCCCCTGGACTCGGAGCCCGCGCCGCAGCCCGAGCTCCTGGCGCCCGTCCACCTACCCGGCGGCCTCGGCGCCCACAAGTGGCGCGACCGGCGCCTTCTCGATGAGCTCGAGCGGCGCACCGGAGCGACGCCGTTGATCGTGGACCTCGACGGCCACGTGCTCGAGGCGGGCGCGGCGAACGTGTGCATCGTGGAGGGAGGCACGCTGGTCACGCCGCCGCTCGACGGCCGGCTCCTGCCCGGGACGGTCCGCGCGCGCGTGCTCGCCGTCGCAGCGTCGGCGGGGCTCGAGCGGCGGCAGGAGCCGATCTCCCTCGAGCGGCTGGCGGCCGCGGACGAGGTGCTCCTGAGCTCGGCGATCCGGGGGGTGCGGCCGGGGGTGCTCGCGGGCGTGAGTGGAGTGGTTCCCCCGAATCGCGCGGCAAGCCCTGCGGTCGCGGTGTCAGGAGAAAGTGGGGTTATAGAACCAAAAGTCCTGACACCCGCCGTCCGAGGGCGACGGCCCTTCGACGCTGCGGCCGCCGCGCCCTTCGAGGCCGGCGCCCGGCTTCGCCGCGCGCTCCACGAGCCGGCTCTGGTGGAGGCTCGGTGAGCACCGCCCGCGGGTCCTCGACCGTCGTAGTGGACGCGGGCAGCACTCCACGCCGACGCCCGCGCGCCCAGGCGGAGGCCAGCAGCGGCCCCGGCGGGTACTTCGGCCGTGCCCTGGTCGTGGACCTCCCGGACGGCGGAAGCGGGCCGCTGCCCCTTCCGGAGGACGTGCTGCGAGGGTGCATCGGCGGCGCCGGGCTCGGCGCGTGGCTCATGCACCGGCTAGCCCCGCCGCGCGTCGCTCCGCTCGCCCCGGAGGCGCCGCTCGCGTTCGTCTTCTCGCCGCTCGTGGGGACGCCGCTCACGACGAGCGCGAAGTTCGCGGTCGTCTCGAAGTCGCCGCTGACCGGGATGCTGAACGACGCGCTTGCGTCGAGCCACTTCGCGATAGCCGGCAAGCTCACCGGGAACGACGCGATCGTCATCCGCGGCGCCTGCGTGGAGCCGTCGGTGTTGCTGATCGACGGCGACGGTGCCCGCGTCGAGGCCGCCGGCGAGCTCTGGGGGCTTTCCGCAGCGGAGGCGGAACGGCGCCTGCGCGAGCGCCACGGCGCCGGCTGGCGCGTCGCGGCGATCGGCCCGGCCGGCGAGCGACTGGTGCGCTTCGCGACCGTGTCCCACGACGGCCGGCACGCCGGCCGCGGCGGGCTAGGCGCCGTGCTCGGCGCGAAGCGCCTCAAGGCCGTGGCCGTGCGCAGCGCGGGCGTCAAGGCTCCTATCGCCGACCCGCAAGCCGTGCTGGAAGCGGCCCGCGAGCTGCGCGCCCGCTCCTTCGGCCCGGCCACGGCGAAGTACCGCGAGCTCGGCACGCTCGCCAACCTCCTGTCCTTCAACGCGATCTCGACGCTCCCGACGCGCAACTTCCAGGCGGCCGCGTTCGACGAGGCCCCGCGGCTCGCCGCCGAGGAGCTGCACGAGCTGCGACAGGTGGCGCGCGACTACTGCGCGTCGTGCTCGATCGGCTGCGAGCACATCTACAAGGCCCCCGGCGGCAAGCAGGCGCGCGTCGAGTACGAGAACGTGTTCGCCCTCGGGCCGCTCTGCGGCGTCTCCGACCCCGACTCGGTGCTGGCGGCCAGCGCCCGCTGCGACGACCTCGGGATCGACACGATCTCCGCCGGCGGCACCATCGCCTGGGCGATGGAGTGTGCCGAGCGCGGCCTGATCGACGACCGGTGGCTCCGCTTCGGCGACGCCGGAGCGATGCTGCGCGCCCTCGACGAGATCGCCTCGCGCGAGGGGCTTGGTGACCTGCTCGCAGAGGGCTCCCGGCGCGCGGCCGCCGCGGTGGGCGGCGGCGCCGAGGCGTTTGCGCCGCACGTCAAGGGCCTCGAGCTGCCCGGCTACGAGCCGCGCACGCTGCAGGCAATGGCCCTGGGGCTCGCCGTCAACGCCCGCGGCGCCGACCACAACAGGTCCGGCGCCTACGAGGCCGACCTCTCCGGCGACCTCGACCGGCTCACCGGCGGGGAGCGTCACGCGGCGGCCGCCATCGAGACGGAGGATCGGGCGGCGGTCATGGACTCGCTGATCCTCTGCAAGTTCCTGCGCGGCGTGTTCGAGGACCCGTTCCCGGAGTGGGCGGAGCTCTTGGCGCCGGTAACGGGCTGGGACGTCACCGGCGACGAGCTCCGCGGCACCGCGCGCCGGATCGTGCTAGCGAAGCGCCTCTACAACCTGCGAGAGGGCTGGACGCGCGCCGCGGACTGGCTGCCCGAGCGCTTCCTCGGCGAGTCGCTCGAGCTGGCCTCGGGGCGCGAGGCGGCCCTGACCCCGGAGCGGCTCCGGGCGATGATCGACGCCTACTACGAGCGACGCGGGCTCGACCCGGACGGCCGGCCGCTCCCGGCGACCGAGGGCGAGTTGGGCCTGGAGCTCTTCGCGCTACGCTAGGGAGCCGTGGCTGTCACCGCACCACCGGCCACCCGCACCCTCACGCTGACGATCGACGGTCGCGAGGTCACGGCGCCGGAAGGCGCCACGATCTGGGAGGCCGCGAAGGAGGCCGGGATCGAGATCCCGGTCCTCTGCCATGACGAGCGCTACGACCCCGTCGGCGTCTGCCGCATGTGCGTCGTGGACGTGGGAGGGCGCGTGTACGCGGCGGCCTGCGTCCGCCCCTGCGAGGAGGGGATGGAGGTGCGGACGGCCACGCCGGAGGTGGAGCAACGCCGCGCGACGCTGACGCAGCTCCTGCTCGTCGACCAGCCGCCGCCGGAGCGGGATCCGAAGGAGACCACCACGGCGGACAACGAGCTGCTCGCGCTGGCTCGGCGCTACGGCGTGCAGCGCGAGGACGGCCTGCCGCTCGGGTCCGGACGCGGCGAGGACCACTCGAACCCCGTGATCGCGGTCAACCACGACGCCTGCATCCTGTGCGACCGCTGCGTCAGGGCCTGCGACGACATCCAGGGCAACGACGTCATCGGCCGCTCCGGCAAGGGCTACACGGCGCGGATCGCGTTCGACCTGAACGACCCGATGGGCGACTCGTCGTGCGTGACCTGCGGGGAGTGCGTGGCGGCCTGCCCCACGGGCGCGATCGTCAACAAGCCGATCAGGGACGTCCCGATCCAGCCCCGCTCGGAGCTCGACCAGGTGGACACCGTCTGCCCGTACTGCGGGGTGGGCTGCGCGCTCACCTACCACGTCGATCGCGAGCGCAACGCGATCTCGTTCGCCGAGGGTCGCGAGCAGCCCGGCTCGAAGCGGCGGCTGTGCGTGAAGGGGCGCTACGGCTGGGACTACGCGCAGGACCCGCAGCGGCTGACGAAGCCGCTCATCCGCCGCGAGGGCTCGTACCCCAAGGGGCCGCTGTCCACGGACGTCCGGGGGGAGGGCCGCGGCCGGCGCAAGCCCGGCGGCCTGGTCAACTACGACGAGGTCATGCCGCACTTCCGCGAGGCGGAGTGGGACGAGGCGCTCGGCCTCGTGGCCCGGCGGCTCAAGGAGATCCACGGCCAGCACGGGCCGGGCTCGATCGCCGGCTTCGGCTCGGCGAAGTGCTCGAACGAGGAGGCTTATCTCTTCCAGAAGCTGATTCGCGCTGGGTTCGGCACGAACAACGTCGACCACTGCACGCGCCTCTGCCACGCCTCGAGCGTGGCCGCCCTGTTCGAGGGGGTCGGCTCGGGCGCCGTCTCGACCACCTACGGCGACATCCTCAACGCCGACGTCGCGATCCTGGCCGGGACCAACACCACCGCCAACCACCCGGTCGCCTCGTCGTTCTTCAAGCAGGCAAAGCGGCGCGGCACGACGCTGATCGTGGTGGACCCGCGGCGCGAGCGGATCGCCGACTACGCCGACATCTACTGCCAGATCAAGCCCGGCACCGACGTCGCCTTCTACAACGGCGTCATGCACGAGATCATCGCGCGCGACCTCGTCGACCGCGAATTCATCGCCCGGCGCGTGACGAACTACGGCGAGCTGGCCAAGGTCGTGAGGCAGTACCCGCCCGAGCGCGCGGCCCAGATTTGCGGCGTGGACGCCGACACCATCCGCGAGGTGGCCAGGCTCTGGGGCGCGGCGGGCGCGGCGGTCATCTACTGGGGGATGGGGATCTCCCAGCACACCACCGGGACCGACAACGCGCGCTGCCTGATCGCGCTGTGCTCGATCACCGGCCAGGTCGGCAGGCAGGGCACCGGCCTCCACCCGCTGCGCGGCCAGAACAACGTCCAGGGCGCCTCGGACGCGGGCCTGATCCCGATGTTCTATCCCGACTACCAGCTCGTCACCCGCGAGGACGCCCGCGAGCGCTTCCAGGCCGCCTGGGGCCGCGAGCTCGACCCCGAGCGCGGCCTGACCGTCACCGAGATCGTGGCGTCCGCGCTCAAGGGCGGGGTGCGCGGCATGTACATGATGGGCGAGAACCCGTTCCTCTCCGACCCGAACGTGAACAAGGTCCGCAAGGCGCTGGCCGCGCTCGAGTTCCTCGCCGTGCAGGACATCTTCCTGACCGAGACGGCCGAGTTCGCCGACGTGGTCCTGCCCGCCACCTCGTACATGGAGAAGGACGGCACGTACACGAACACGGACCGGCGCGTGCAGATCGGGAGAAAGGTTCTCGAGCCGCCGGGCGAGGCCCGCGAGGACTGGCGCATCGTGTGCGACGTGGCGAGGCGCATCGGGCTGCCGATGGACTACGAGTCACCGCGCGAGGTGTTCGACGAGCTCGTGTCGCTCACGTCCAACTACGCAGGCCTTTCCTACGACAACCTCGGCGAGATGGGGAAGCTCTACCCCAATCCCGATCCCGAGCGCTCGGACGGCACGGTTGTGCTCTTCGACGACCGCTTCGGCACCGACGACGGCAAGGCGCATCTCGTGCCCGCCGAGTGGCTCCCCGCCAAGGAGCTTCCAGACGAGGAATTCCCCTTCGTCCTGAACACGGGCCGGCTGCTCGAGCACTGGCACACCGGCTCGATGACGCGCCGCTCGTACGCGCTCGACGCGATCCAGCCCAGGGCGCTCGTGTTCCTGAACCCGGACGACGCGGCGCGCATGGGAATCGCCGAGGGCGACTTCGTCCGCATCACGAGCCGCCGAGGCTCCATCGAGCTGGGCGCCCGCCTCTCCCATCGCGACACCCCGGGCACCTGCTTCATCCCCTTCCACTTCCGCGAGGCGGCCGCGAACGTGCTGACGATCGACGAGCTCGACCCGTACGGGAAGATCCCCGAGTACAAGTTCTGCGCGGTCAAGGTGGAGCGGGTCGGGCCCGGCCCGTCGGCCGGTAACGGCGCCGCCGCGGCGGTCCGGAGCGACGGCGGTGAGGAATACCGCGGCGAGCGCGCGGAGGTGAAGAGCACCTCGCCGAGCGACGGGTCCGACGCGGAGCCCGCCGGATGAGCCGCGCGCCGGGCTCGGCGCCGGCCGGCACGCAGCGCGTACCCGGCGCCGAGGCGCGCGCCGGCAAGTTTCCCGGACCGAGCCTGATCCCGAAGCTGACGGAGATCCAGCGCCGGCACGGCTGGCTGCCACGCGACGAGCTCGTGCGGCTGGCGCGGGAGGAGCGGCGCCCGCTGTACGAGGTCGAGGGCCTGATCTCCTTCTACCCCCACTTCCGTACCTCGCCGCCGCCGAAGGTCGAGCTGAGGGTCTGCCAGGACCTCAGCTGCTGGCTCCACGGCGGGGCGGAGCGACTCGCGGAGCTCCGCTCGCGCTATGGCGAGGACGCGGAGGTCGAGTTCCACGCGGTCTCCTGCCTCGGGCGCTGCGACGCCGCGCCCGCGGCGGCCGTGGAGGAGCGTCCCTCCCAGGCTGCGGAGGTGGAGCGGCTCGTGGAGCATGCGAGGGGCGGTCCGCTCCCGCAGGCGGCCGCGCGGCGGACCGGCGAGCGATTCCCGAACGACCCCTACGAGCCGCACTCCCGCGACTACCGCCTGCTGCGCGCGGTCCTCGCCGGCGAGATCGACGGCGAGCGGGTGATCTCCGAGCTGAAGGAGGCGGGGCTCCGCGGCATGGGCGGGGCGGGCTTCCCCACCGGCACCAAGTGGGAACTCGTGGCGAGGCAGGAGGCGCGACCCAAGTACGCGATCTGCAACGCCGACGAGTCCGAGCCCGGGACGTTCAAGGACCGCCAGATCATGGCCGAGCAGCCACATCTGGTGCTCGAGGGCCTGCTCGTCGGCATGGCCGTGACCGGCGCCGATGAGGGCTGGGTCTTCATCCGCCACGAGTACGGGCCCGAGGAGGAGGTGCTTCGCGAAGAGCTCGAGCGCGTGCGCCGGTCGGGCCTCCTCGAAGGCACCGATCTCAAGCTCGACGTGTTCGTCTCCCCCGGCGGCTACATCCTGGGCGAGGAGTCGGCACTCATCGAGTGCATGGAGGGCCACCGGGGCGAGCCGCGCAACAAGCCGCCGTTCCCCGGCGTGGCCGGCCTGTGGGGGAAGCCCACGCTCATGAACTCGGTCGAGACGCTCGCCCACGTGCCCGTGATCCTCGAGCGCGGGGCGGAGTGGTGGCGATCCCAGGGCGTGAACGGCGGCACCGGCCTCAAGTTCTTCGCCGTCTCCGGCCACGTCGAGCGGCCGGACGTCTACTGCGTGCCGATGGGGACCACCGCGCGCGAGCTCCTCGAGATGGCCGGCGGGGTCACCGGCGGGGCGGAGCCGGCCGGCTTCCAGCCGGGCGGCGCCTCCTCCAACTTCCTCGGGCCCGAGCACCTCGACGTCCCGCTCGATTTCGGCCCGCTCCAGAAGGCCGGCTCGATGCTCGGGTCGGGCGCTCTGGTTGCGATCGCCGAGGGCACCGACCTGCTTGCGGCCGCCACCAACGTGCTGCGCTTCTTCCGGAACGAGTCGTGCGGCAAGTGCGTGCCCTGCCGGGTCGGCTCGCACAAGGCGCACGAGATGCTGACCGAGGCGCTCGCCCGCGGCGACGGGACGGCCCCGCTCGAGGATCAGCTCACCGAGCTCGAGGCCACCCTGCGCCTCACGTCGATCTGCGGCCTCGGCCAGGTCGCGCTCGGCCCGGTCCTGAGCGTGATGGGCATGCAGCGCGGGGCGACCGAGGCCCGCCCGCAACCGCGCCCGGCGCAGCCGCCCGACGGGGCGAGCGGATCGGACGGCTCGGCCTCGGACGGCGCCGGCGCGTAAGCATGCCGACGCGCGGCCAGCGCGAGTTCTTCGCCGTCCGCACGCTCGGCGAGGCGCTCGCCGGCTTCCGGCCGGCTAGGCGGACGGGCACCGAGCGCGTTCCGCTGGACGATGCGCTGGGCCGGATCCCCGCCGAGCCCGCTCTGGCGCCGCACGCGCTGCCGGGGTTCGCCCGCGCGACCGTCGACGGCTTCGCGGTGCGTGCGGCGGACACCTACGGGGCGTCGGACGGAGTGCCGAGCTACCTGGAGCTGATCGGCGAGGCCCGGATGGGCCGCCCGCCGGAGATCGAGCTCCGACCCGGCACCGCGGTCGAGATCGCCACCGGCGCCCCACTCCCGCCGGCGGCCGATGCCGTCCTCATGGTCGAGCACACCCAGTCAGCGCTACCGGAGCTCGTGGAGGTGGTGCGACCGGTCGCCCCGGGCGACGGCATGGTCCGCGCGGACGAGGACGCGAGGGCGGGAGCCGAGCTCGCGCCGGCCGGGCGCCCGCTGCGGGCTCAGGACCTCGGCATGCTCGCAGCGGCCGGCCTGACGGAGGTCGAGGTGCGGGTGTGTCCGCGGGTCACGGTCGTGTCCACGGGCGACGAGCTGGTCCCAGCCGCCACGCGGGAGCTCGAGACCGGTCAGGTACGCGACTCGACCGCGCCGGCGCTCGCCGCGCTCGTACGCGAGGCCGGCGGCGAGCCGCGTCACGCCGGCATCGTCCCCGACGACCGTGACGCGCTCGCGGCCAACCTTCAGGCGGCCCTACCCGAGAGCGATGTTCTGGTCGTCTCCGCCGGCTCCTCGGTCGGCGCCCGCGACGAGACCGCCGCGGCGATCGCCTCGCTCGGGGAGCCGGGCATCTGGTGCCACGGCCTCGCCTTCCGCCCCGGCAAGCCGACGCTGCTTGCCGACTGCGGCGGGATGCCGGTGATCGGCCTGCCCGGAAACCCGCGGTCCGCGCTCGTCGTCTTCCGGGTCGTGGGGATGCCGATCGTGCGCCTCGTGGGCGGCTGCACCCACCCGCCCCCCGAGCCAACCGTGAGCGCCCGGCTAGACCGCAACCTGCCATCGGCCGCCGGCCGCGCCGACGTCGTCCAGGCGCGGGTCCACGACGGCGTCGCGACGCCCCTGTTCGGCTCCTCGTCGCTGCTCTCGATCCTCACGGCCGCGGACGGCTACCTCGTCGTGCCGGAGGCGGCCACGGGCCTGCCGGCGGACAGCGAGGTGGAGGTGATCCTGTACCGCTGAGGCACGCCATCTGGCTTTGGGGCCACAGTGGCCCCGAATCCAGATAGCGTGACGATTCGCGTCGCGGGAGGATTACCGAGTGGCCCGAACGACGCCCTTCGTCCATGACGTCCCGGCCGCCGAGGCGCTCACGGCGTGGGAGGAGGCGTGCGCCGCCGCAGGCTGCCCCACGCGGCTCGAGACGGTCCGGCTGCCGCTCGACGAGGCGGTCGGCCGTGTGCTCGCGGAGCCGGTGTGGGCCGCACGCTCCTCGCCGCCGTTCGACGCCGCGGCGATGGACGGGATCGCGGTGCGGGCAGAGGACACGATTGGGGCGAGCGAGACCACGCCCGTGCGGCTCGAGCGGGACGCGTACGAGGTCGTCGACACCGGCGACCCCGTCCACGCAGACTACGACGCCGTGGTGATGCGCGAGGACGTGCACGAGGCGGGCGCGGGGGCGGTGGAGCTGCGCGCCGCCGCGCCGCCCTACCAGCACCTGCGCTCGATCGGCGAGGACGTGAGCGCCGCCGAGCTGCTGCTCCCGGCCGGCCACCGCCTGCGCCCCGTGGACGTGGCCGCGGCGGCGGCCGCCGGGGCGACCGAGGTCGTGGTTCGACGCCGTCCCGTCGTGGCGGTCGTCCCCACCGGCGACGAGATCCGCCCGCTGGACGCCGAGCTCCGACCCGGGGAGCTGCCCGACACGAACTCGCTCATGCTCGCGGCCCAGGTGCGTGAAGCCGGCTGTGAGGCCGCTCGCCACGAGATCGTGCCGGACGATCCCGAGCGGATCGCCGCCGCCATGCGCGAGGCGACCGCGGCCAGCGACCTAGTGATCGTGATCGCCGGCTCGAGCGCGGGCCGCCACGACTACACGGCCGTGGTGCTGGCGGAGGTCGGCACCCTGGGCGTGCACGGGGTGGCCGTGAAGCCCGGGCACCCCGTGGTGCTCGGAGCGGCGGACGGCACGCCGGTGCTCGGGGCGCCCGGCTATCCCGTGTCGGCCGCGCTCACGTTCGACATCTTCGCCGCCCCGCTCCTGGCTCGCCTGGAGGGAGCGCCGCCGCCCGACTGGCCGCGGGCGAGCGCCCGCCTGACGCGCAAGCTCCCATCCTCGCTGGGCGCCGACGACTGGGTGCGGGTGCGGCTCGGGCGCGTGCGCGGTGAGCTCGTGGCGACGCCGCTCCCGCGCGGGGCGGGCGTCCTGACCTCGCTCGTCCGGGCCGACGGGCTGCTTGTGGTGCCCGCGCGGCTCGAGGGACACCACGCCGGCGAGCGGGTGGAGGTACGGCTGCTGCGCGGCGTGGGCGAGATCGAGCGGACGATCGTGGCGACGGGCTCTCACGACCTGGTGCTGGATCTGGCGGCGTCGGCGCTCCGCGAGCGCGATCCGCGCCTGACGCTCGCCTCCTCGAACGTCGGCTCCCTGGGCGGGCTCACCGCGCTCCGCGACGGCCTCTGTCACCTGGCGGGCTCGCACCTGCTCGACCCGGAGACGGGCGAGTACACGCTGCCGTACGTCCGGCGTGTGCTGCCCGACCGGGACGTGGCGGTGGTGCGGCTGACCCACCGAGAGCAGGGACTGATCGTGGCGCCGGGGAACCCCCTCGGCCTGAACGCCATCGACGACGTGGTCCGGCCGGGGCTGCGGTACGTGAACCGCCA